>NZ_AICU01000037.1:0-55447 GCF_000257865.1 Streptococcus mitis SK575
AGCCCTGTTTACCATTCCAATAAGCTTGAGCAGCAGCTAATTCTCCTGCTGACAAATCACTCTTAGGAATATAGTGGAAATGATTGCCGTGCGGTACAACAAAAGCGTCTCCTGTATCTTCAATCACATCTGTCGGACTAAAGACATACCCATCATCTGTTGTATAGGCTCCTCCAGTTCCTCGATTTGGTGCCGGCGTATTGAGATTAAAGTTTGGTTTAATCGGTGAACTTGGTGTTGAACTTAGTTTCTCAGAACTGCTTGGTTTCGTATTGTCAGAATGACTTTGAACTGGCTGACCTCCAATTGGTAGATTTCGAGCCAATTTTTCTTCCAAAGCAGACATTTGCGAATAAGGAATGAAATGGAAATGGTCCCCGTGAGGCACTGCCACACCATTGGCAGTACGTTTTGTAATCTGTGCTGGGTCAAATACCAAGCCATCAGACTCCACATGACGTTGGCTAAGTGGCAAAGCGTACAATTCTTGAAGGAGACTAGCTAAATCCTCATTTGAGCTCTCCGGAGCTTTGGCAGAATCTTGAGGTGTCTCAGATTGACTCATTCTAACGCTAGATCTTGTTTCAGCTCTACTTGAACGATATTCAACCGTACTTAATTGACCGCCTTTTCCAGATAAGAAGGCTTGGGCAGCGGCTAATTCACTGGCAGACAAATCACTCTTAGGAATATAGTGGAAGTGATTGCCATGAGGAACGATATAAGCATCACCCGTATCTTCGATGATATCAGATGCATTAAAGATATACCCATCATCCGTTGTATAACGTCCTTGGGCTCTGGCAGCAACTACCGCCTGATCGTTAGAACCGCCTCCATGATTATGACTATGTTCCTGCTTCTGACGTTTAATCTCTTCTTTTGTCCGAATATTGTCCGCATGAGCCGCATCTTTAAGGTAAACATAGTATTTCCCGTCTACCTTAATCACATAACCACCCTTGATTTCATTGACAATGTCTGCATCCTTCAACTGATAATTCGGATCTTTCATGAGGAGTTCTTCACTGATGATGGCATCATAAGGAACCTTGCCATTATAGTAATGATAATGGTCTCCATGAGAGGTCACATAACCTTGATCCGTAATCTTGATAACAATTTGTTCAGCGTTGATTCCCTCTCTCTTACTGACTTCATCTGGTGTCAAGTTCTCTGCCTTTTGACCAGCCTGATCACCGTCTATATAAGCAACTCGATTAGAATCTTTCTTAACTTGACCAGCTTGGTAACGACCAAGTTCATAGGAACAAACACTTAGGGCAAGAACTGCCACTGAACCCGCCACATATTTTTTATTGATTTTCATTCTTTCCTCACTTTAATTCTTCTGCTAGAACACTCATATTTTCTTCCAGGTTTTCTAAATAAGTCTTGTCATTTTGTGGGTCTGCCTCTAAAGGATTCAGAGTTTTAAGACCCACACCTGTTGATTTGACAAGAGTTTCAGCTACTTTTGAAGAAGCATTACTTTCTGTAAAAATCGTTTTAACCTTATAGGTTTTAACAAATTCCTGAATTTCTGTTAGTTGTCTTGGACTTGGTTCTTGTTCAGGAGAGATACCTGCAATACCAAGTTGATTAAGTCCAAATCGCTTCGCTAGATAAGAAAAGGCTGTATGTTGTGTTACAAATGTTTTCTGAGTCGCTTTTTCAAATTTAGGTTGGAATTTCTTAGTTAGTTCTTGAGCTTTTTTGATAAAGGCTTGCGCATTTTTTTGATAAGTTTCTTTATGTTCACTATCCACCTCTGAAAGTTTATCAGCGATAATTTGCGCTTCTTCGCCAGCTTTTTCAGGATCTAGCCAAGTATGAGGATCATAGAGCGTTTTTTCATCAACTCCATCCCCTGCTTCCACATCCTCTAGACCAGGGACACGATCTAAAGTCATTCCTTCTGAAGCCTCTAAAACCTTAACTTTGGATTTTTTAAGATTGGGATCCAGACTTCCTGCCCAAGATTCGAGCGTATGCGAATGGTAGACAAATACATCTGCATCATAGATGGCTGCGATATCATTTGCTGAAGGTTCAAAGGAGTGAATCCCACTACTTGACTGAATCATTCGAACATCATTCAAGTCACCAGATACTTCCTTGACCATAGCATAGATAGGATAAAAACTAGTTACAATTTTCATCCCTTTACCTGACTGGCTTTCCTTTTGACCACAAGCACCTAAACACAAAAGAAAGATACTTAACAATACTAAAAATAAACTTTGTTTCTTCATGGATAACCCCTTAACTATTTAATTAACTGGTAAACATTCTACTCCTAAAAATTTAATCTGTCAAGCTATTTTAAGAAAAAAATTGAAATTTCTTTCACATATAAAAATCTGCTGAGTTTCAATAACTCAACAGATTCTCACTTTATATAGTCAATGAAAATCAAAGAGCAAATTAGGAAGCTAGCCGCAGGTTGCTCAAAGCACTGCTTTGAGGTTGTAGATGAAACTGACGAAGTCAGCTCAAAACACTGTTTTGAGGTTGTGGATGAAGCTGACGTGGTTTGAAGAGATTTTCGAAGAGTATTATTCTTCTATGGTAGAATGCTTATAGCCATAAGTGAAGTAAATAATACTTCCTACTAACAATGCAACTAGGAAAGCAATCCAAGTTTCCATATTATACTGCAACATAAAGGATAAACAAATGATGATTGATAAAATTGGTAATAAGGGTACCAATGGTGTTTTAAATTCTCCAGCTTTGGGCATTCCTTTTTCTTTCCGTAAGCGAATCAAACCATAAGCCAGCATGATCAAGTAGGCCAAGGTACAAATGTTTAAGAAGGCTGCGATACTGGCTAGTGGGAATATTCCTGCAGCTACTGCTGAAGCTAGACCTGTCAAGATAGTAGCATTCTTTGGTACCTTGCTAGTCTTCGTTAGTTCTTTAAAGGAGGCAGGCATTAAGCCGTCACGCGCTAAACTGTAAATCATACGCGATAGGGCATAGGTCATCGAAATACAAACTGTAATCAAGGTCAAGATAGCCACCAATGACACATAGTTAGCTGCCCAACTAATCCCAACGCTACGAAGAGCATAGGCAACAGCATCATCTACATTTAGATGACTATAGTGAACCACACCAGTCAAGACAAGGGTCACCAAGGCATAGAGAATGGTTACAATAGAAAGCGATAAGACAATCCCTCTAGGAATATTTTTTTGAGGATTCTTGACCTCATCTACAGCCATAGAGATGGATTCAAATCCCAAAAATCCAAAGAACATTAAGGACGCACCAGCCATAATACCAGTACTAGCTCCATAGATTTGTCCAAAACCATAAGGAGCAAAGTTGCTCCAATTATCAAGCTTGATATGCCAAATTCCCACCAAAATAAAGAGAGCTAAAGCGGAAAATTTCAAAATTACTAGAATAGAATTAAAGCGTAAGGCAGCCTTGGCATTAAGTAAAACAAGCGAGGTAACTAAAACTAAGACAAGAATAGGTAATAAATCAACAAATGTCCCTGCTTGAGGATTGAAGGTGCCATTTAAAGCCTGAGGAAGGACTATCCCATATTGAGAAAGCAAGCCTTTAAAATAAGCTGCCCAACCCGAAGCCACACCAGATATGGCTGTCATGAATTCCATCATGGTTAACCAGCCAGCCAACCAGGCTGGGAATTCTCCTAAAATAGCATAGAGATAACTGTAGGCACCACCTGTAGCGGGTACTCGCGAAGCAAATTCTGCAAAAAAGAGGGCTGATAATCCCACACACAAGGCAGAAATAACGATTGAAATCACTAGGGCTGGACCTGCTAGAGTTGCGGCTGCAGTGCCTGTAATTGTAAAGACGCCTGTCCCTACCATGGCTCCGATTCCCAGCAAAATCAAATCCCATAACTTCAAATGCCTATGCATCTCCGTTTTATCTAAACTAACATTCTTTGTTCTAAATATATTCATCTTTGACTCCAAAATAAAATGATGATTCTATTTTACCATAAATATAGGAGATTTGTGAATATTTATAAAACATTTTTCTGAAAAAATCTGACTACCTTTTTGTAATAGCTTATACTCAATGAAAATCAAAGAGCAAACTAGAAAACTAGCCACAGGCTGTACTTGAGTACGGCAAGGCGACGTTGACGTGGTTTGAATTTGATTTTCGAAGAGTATTAAGAACCAAAACTCTTGAAGAAGTTGACAATGGCTTGCCAGAGGGCGCTTAAGAAATTACCCCCGTCCTCTAGCGCCTTATCCGCATCAAAGTTAAGATTGATATTTTTAAAACTGTCGCCAGCTTGTGAAACAATACTTTGTTTCAGGTCATTTAGGGTTTTAGTGAAGTCTGCATTGCTGAGGATATCACTCTTTGAGAGGTTCAATGCAAAATTGATGATGATATTGATCTGGTTTCCTGTTATAACCTGATCAAGTTTATAATTTTTTAAAGTATCTTCAACAATTTTACGGACATCTTCTTCTGTCAGATTTCCCTTGCTTTCTTTAGCTTTGGCCAGTCCTGACTTGATATCAGCTAGGGCAACGTTTAATTTATTAGCATCATAGCCTGACTTGTCCTTGTTTTCAGCATTGATATCTGACAAAGCCTTCAACTCTTCTTGAGCCAAGTCTTTATTGGCTTGCGGCACCTTGGCTCCATTAGCTTCTAGCGAATAGTAGATCCCTGCTAAAGCACTCTCACCTGTAACTGGAATAGGTGCTGCTACAGTGATTTTGGCGTGTTCCACACCCAAAGTTACGGCCGCATTGCGGTACATATCCTGCGTCACCTTAGTAATGTTTTCTGGTGTTTCAATCTTGACCTCAAGTGGTGATTTGTCACCTAGCTTTTGAATCTTGGCTGATGAATACAATTGTAAGCTAGAATCATTGGCAACATTCATAATCTTAGAATAGACATCAGGTGTCATGGTCTTGAGTTCTTTGGTGTCTGTTGAGGCATTGTAGCCCAGTTTTTTAAGGGTTTGATTTTTTTGGTCTTCAGACAATGATGAACCTAGGACATATTCAGGTTGAACATAGGTTTCATCGATGACTTTTTGAACATCTGTTGCTGCATGGACACTATTCATAGCTGTTACTGCCCACAAGACCGCAGCACTAGTCAGAAAGAGTTTCTTTCTCATAGGGAATTTCCTCCTTTACCTTTCTAGAGTAATATATCTATCTTAAAGAAAACTTATAAAAAAACACCTGGGCTAGCCAGATGTCGAAAAGAGAGTGAAACATTTGATGATGTAAAGGTTGAGTTGCACCTGTCTAGAATAGTAATAGTTTCCTCCATTTACATAGAGTTCGGCACCGTGAAAAATGGAAATAGGGTGAATATAACTATAAGTCTTTCCAGTGGTATTGCCAAGCAAGGGGGCAACAGTCTCACGAGAGTACTGTTTGGCCAGAGCCAAGGTATTTTCCTTGCCATTTTGGGCGATAAAATCGATATAGGCAGGTCCAAAATTATAGGCTTGAACAGCTGTCCAGACATCAACACCCTTCTTCTGGGCCAGATAGAGATTGTCTGTCAGAGTTTGAACGCCTTGCCGAATGCTAGAGGCATTATCATTGATGGTGTTGGTGGAACCACTTGCAGACTCACTAGACTGCATAACATCGCCTTCTTTTCCTTTTGTTTCAGTATAAATCATAGCGAGCACAAGCTCTTCGTTTGCTGGAGTGTCTTTTTCACTCAAAATTTCTCGCACCATGGGTTGATAGGTCATGACTTGCTTAACATCTTGGTGAACTCGATAAGCTTTATATCCAGCAAAAAGGAAGACTGCTAGTACAAGCACTCTTCGAATTCGTTTAAACATTATTTACTTTGGATATCCTCGATATTTTTGATTAAGATAGAGTAAGTTCCATTGTCATTTTGGATAAACTCAACAGACTCGGCGTCTTGATAGACGTTATTGGGAACGATGAGCTCAATTCCATTTGATAAGGAGAGTTTTTGGTTTTCAAATTTTTTAAGCTGGCGACTGGCATCAATTTCATCAAATTGAACTGGTTCTGGTACAGCTTCCTTGACTTGGTCAATAAAGCTCAAACGAGCCGTCAGATTATTGTCAAAAAGGTCATTGGCCAATTTTTCAGGTGATAATTCATTGCTTTCTTCTAGGTTGTTGAAAATCGCTGATTTGACCTTGGATTGAAATTGAAAATCATCTGTGTTAAAAGTCTCAGCAATTCTTTGGGCTGTTTTTTCCAATTCCTTGATAGATTTCTTAGGAGAAATCTTAGGAGCGACAGCAAGAAGATTTTCTGAAAAATAGTTCAAGAAAGCCCCGTTGTACTTGATTCGTTTTTCAATCAGATGGTACTTGCGGCTTTGAAGATTAACCACCAAGGCCTCATCAGCCCCTGTTCCAAATCCAGGCAAGTTATTCTGAGTCAGCTTGATTGGATTATCAACTTCTCCACCGAGGTGGGTCAAGGTCTCACGCAGAGCAATTCGCAAGAAAGCGAAATGTTCCACGCCTTCTTTAGAAAATTGCACAAAAATCAAGTCATTTGTCTTGAAGTTTTCAGAAATACTGAACTCTTCTTTCCAGAGATTAGCCAGTGTTACTGATGTCTCCAACAAATCGTCTGTGATATGATTGAAGAAGGGATTTTCTTCTTCGAAAATCCCAGTCTTGGCTTCATCTGAATACACACGTTCAATTTTTCTACGCAGGTATTCTTCGATTTTTGGAGTAATATTGAGAAACTTATCCGCTAGGAACAGCTCGGTGTCATCCGGACTGAACTGGTGAATAATGGCTTTCTTAATATAAATGTCCATAAAAGTTTTAGTCCTCGTATAATGGGAAGGCATCTGTCAATTCTTTGACTGCACTTCTCACTTCTTCTAAGACAGCATCATTTTCTGCATTCTTAAAGGTTTTAATGATGAGTTCAGCCACTTTGCGACTTTCTTCTTCACCAAATCCACGCGCAGTAATGGCTGCAGATCCGATACGAATACCACTTGTCTTGAATGGTGACAAGGTTTCGTAAGGAATTGAGTTTTTATTTAGGGTAATATTGACTTCATCCAGCAAGTTTTGAGCAACTTTTCCATTTTCTACAACTTTAGTCACATCCACTAGGAAGAGATGGTTTTCAGTTCCGCCAGAAATGATACGGAAATCAGGATCTTGCAAAAAGACATCTGCCATAGCCTTGCTGTTTTTGATAACATTAGCAGCATATTCCTTGAAGGCTGGATCCAAAACTTCTTTGAAGGAAACAGCTTTAGCCGCCACAACGTGCTCCAAAGGCCCCCCCTGAATACCAGGGAAAATAGCTGAGTTGATTTTCTTAGCTAAGTCTTCATCATTGGTCAAAATCAAACCACCACGAGGGCCACGAAGGGTTTTGTGGGTTGTGGTTGTCGTGATATGAGCGTATGGTACGGGGCTTGGATGTAGACCAGCAGCAACCAAACCAGCGATATGAGCCATATCTACCATAAGTTTAGCCCCAACAGTGTCCGCAATTTCACGGAATTTTGAAAAGTCGATAATTTGAGAATAGGCTGAAGCACCTGCTACGATCAATTTTGGTTTTACTTCTTGGGCTTGTTTCAAGATAGCATCAAAGTCCAAGAGTTCCGTTTCAGGGTCAACACTGTAAGAAACAAAGTTGTAGGTTTGACCTGAGAAGCTAACTGGAGCTCCGTGGGTCAAGTGTCCACCTGCTGCCAAATCCATCCCCATAACGGTATCACCTGGCTCAATTAAGGCCATGTAAGACGCACAGTTGGCTTGGCTTCCTGAGTGAGGTTGGACATTAGCGAATTTAGCGCCGAAAATTTCTTTTGCACGTTCAATAGCTAGACTTTCTACCACGTCTACCACATCAGTTCCACCATAGTAACGGCGTCCTGGGTAACCTTCGGCGTATTTATTCGTCAAGATAGACCCTTGAGCTGCCATAACAGCCTTGGAAACTACGTTTTCCGAAGCAATCAACTCAATGTTGTTTTGTTGTCGTTCTTCTTCTTTGGCAATAGCATTCCAGAGATCAGCATCATATGCTTTAAAATCATCTTTGTCAAAAATCATAGGTCTTCTCCTTTATTGTGTGACTAGTCCATTAGTTTAATTTTCTTATTAGAAAATCAAACTAAAAGATGCGAATAAACCGTTTCTGCATTTTATCACAAGTATAACCAATTTTTTCATAAAATGCATGAGCACCCAGACGATGATCAGCAGAGTTTAAGCGGATAAACCCATAACCACGTCTTTTTGCTTCTTGATCCAACCCTTGTAATAAGCTTTTACCAATACCTTGACCTTGCGCTTGAGGTGAAACTGCTAAAGCTAAAATATTAAATCCTGCTTTAGAATAAAGTGATTCATAGACTTCAGCGTGGACATATCCAAGTAAGCCATGACTAGCTACATCCTCATAGCCAAGTAGGAAATGATGGGAATCCTGAGACAGTCTAGCTAGTTGACTAGACGTGTCCTCTATACTAAAAGAATAGCCCAAAGCCTCTTGGTTAATTTCACAAATGGCTTTCACATCAGTTTCTCTTAAATCTCTTAGCATCTCATTCCTCCTCAAAAGAAATCTCTGGCAACCGAGCAAGAATATCTTCTCGCTTAATGGCCCCTTGGCGTAAGATTTTCACCTTGTCTCCAGACAAGTCCAAAATAGTCGAATCTTGTCCAGTTAGAAAAGCATCGTCTTCCAAACCCAGAACATCTTGGTCAAAATCCTTCAGAATTTGTTCAAAGGTCACGCCACTTGCCTGACCTGAGATATTGGCAGACGGTCCAATCAAGGGCCCCGTCTCTCGAATCAAATCAAGGGTAATGGGATGACTGGGCATCCGAAATCCAACAGTCGCAAGGCCAGAATTGACCCAATAGGGAACTCGGTCATTGGCTTCAAGGATAATGGTCAAGGGACCTGGTAAAAAGGTCTCTACAAGTTTTTGAAGATAAGCTGGCTGATTCTTTGAAAAGTGCAAGATAGCCTCTAGAGAGGCAATATTGAGATTGAGTGCCTTGTCTCTGGGACGACGTTTAATCTGGTATACATGATTAACTGCTTTTTCGTCTAGAGCCTTGGCAAAAAGACCGTAAACCGTCTCTGTAGGCAGAACGACAGCTCCACCATTTTCCAACTCTTGTCTAATCCTGTCCATCATCAATCACGACCATCCTATCTTGACCAAATTGGTCCTTGAGTGTTCGAACTCGCTGTTCAGGAAGATGTTTCCTAAAAAGTTCAGGAACACTTTGACCTTGCTTGTATCCAATTTCAAGGTAAATCTTACCACCATCTTTGAGATAGTCTTTTGCATCTTCCGCAATTCTACGGTAAATAGCTAGGCCATCCTCGTCTGCAAAGAGAGCTAGATGAGGCTCCGAATGCAAGACATTCAAGCCGACCTCTGACTCATCTTCACGAGAGATATAGGGTGGATTGGAAACAATTATATCATATTTTTCAGAAATTTCTGTAAAACAGTCAGATTTTTTTAAAAATATTTGAAGATTTTGATTTTTAGCATTTTCGCTAGCTAAATCTAAAGCCTCTTGAGAAATATCTGCTGCTGTCACTGACCAGTCTGGTCTATTTTTTGCTAGAGCGAGAGCAATAGCTCCACTACCTGTTCCAATATCCAGAACTGAAAGATTCGTCTCAGGATTTTCAGCTAGAATAAGCTCCACCAACTCCTCTGTTTCTGGACGAGGGATCAATACTCGCTCATCAACTTTTAACTGCATTCCATAAAAATCTACCTGTCCAATGATGTACTGTGCCGGTTTATGAGCTGCTAACTGTTGGAAAATTCCTTTTACAAATACTTCTTCCTCTTCCGTCACTTCCTGCTGGAGGGCAAAAACAAAGTCCGTAAAAGATAGATTTTTCAGGCTACGATAGACAAAAGAGAGGCTTTCTGCTTCCTCTCCTTGTCTTATCAACTCTTCTTCAAAATCTGAAAATAATTGAGCTAATTTCATTATTTATTTGTTTAATTCTTCTAATTTTTGTGTTTGGTCATAAAGCACCAAGGCATCCACAACCTCATCCAATTTACCAGATAAAATCGTATCTAGTTTTTGGAGGGTCAATCCAATACGGTGGTCTGTGACACGGTTTTGTGGGAAGTTATAAGTACGAATCCGTTCTGAACGGTCACCAGTACCGATTGTCGACTTACGCTCAGCGTCTTGTTCATCTTGTGCAATCTGAGCAAAGTGGTCAGCAACACGCGCACGGATGATTTTCATGGCCTTCTCACGATTTTTCTGCTGGGTACGTTCTTCCTGCATCTCAACCTTGATATTGGTTGGCAAGTGAACGATACGAACGGCAGTCGCAACCTTATTGACGTTCTGTCCACCAGCACCTGATGCGTGGTAGATGTCAACACGAAGGTCTTTTGGATCAATATCGTATTCAACCTCTTCAACTTCAGGCATAACAAGAACTGTCGCTGTTGAAGTATGAACACGGCCTTGGCTTTCTGTCACAGGAACACGTTGCACACGGTGGGCACCTGATTCGTACTTGAGTTTAGAGTAAACAGATTGACCCGAAACCATAGCAACCACTTCTTTGAAACCACCGACACCATTCATAGAGGCCTCCATGACTTCAAAGCGCCAGCCTTGGGCTTCCGCATACTTTTGATACATAGTTAGAAGGTCTCCAGCGAAAAGTGCCGCTTCGTCTCCACCAGCTGCTCCACGGATTTCAAGGATGATATTCTTGTCATCGTTTGGATCCTTTGGAAGGAGCAAGATTTTCAGTTTTTCTTCGTATTCTTCTTTTTCAGCCTTGGCATCTTTGAGCTCTTGCTTAGCCATTTCTTCCAAGTCCGCGTCTTCACCTGATTCCTTAATCATCTCTTCAGCATCAACGATGTTTTGAAGGACTTGTTTGTACTCACGGTAGGCTGTTACTGTGTCACGAGTTGAAGCCTCTTCTTTTGAAAGCTCCATAAAACGTTTGGTGTCTGAAACGACATCCGGGTCACTGAGCAATTCTCCTAATTCTTCATAACGGTCTTCTACAGCTTGTAGTTGATCATAGATGTTCATTTTTCTTCATTCTCCTTATTGATTTCAGGGGCAAAATAATGTTTACGGCAAACTGAGACATAGGTTTCATTACCACCAATCTGGATCTGTTCTCCATCGTAAACGGGCAGTCCATCCTGTGTTCGCAAGACCATAGTCGCCTTTTTCTTGCAATACTGGCAAATTGTCTTGATTTCGTCAATTTTATCTGCTAAAAGCAAGAGATATTTGGAACCTTCGAACAATTCATTGCGAAAGTCATTTTTCAAACCAAAAGCCATGACAGGTATGTCTAACTCGTCAACAACACGAGCCAGGTCGTAAACATGGTGACGCTTGAGAAACTGGGCTTCATCAACCAACACACAGTAAGGTTTTTCTGATAGGTCTCGGATATAGCCGAAGATATCAGTTGTTTCCTCAATCGCAATGGCAGGACGTTTCATGCCAATTCGACTCGACACATAGCCAACACCGTCACGCGTATCCAGAGCCGAGGTCATAATCACAACACCTTTTCCTTGCTCCTCATAGTTATAGGCCACCTTGAGAATCTCAATCGTTTTACCAGAGTTCATGGTCCCATAACGATAATACAACTGTGCCATGTTTCTTGCTTCACGTCCATTTCTAAATTTTTGCTACATTCTAGTATATCATAATTTTCTTAAGCTTTAAACGGCAAAATGTGGTAAAATAGAAGAAATCAAAACTAGTGGAGGAAGCTATTATGCCATTTGTACGCATCGATTTATTTGAAGGACGCACGCTCGAGCAAAAGAAAGCTCTTGCTAAGGAAGTAACGGAAGCTGTTGTCCGTAACACTGGAGCACCTCAATCTGCTGTCCATGTCATCATCAACGACATGCCAGAAGGAACTTACTTCCCTCAAGGTGAAATGCGCACCAAATAAGCTAGCTTAAGCAGAATTGCTTAGGCTTTTTCAATCTCCAAGTAGCATCCATTGAAGAAATAGTTCAAATTTGTTACAATTTGAAAAGAGACTTGGAAAAATTTCCAAGAAAAGAGCTATTAATTAAAGGAAATATTATGATTACACGTGAATTTGATACCATCGTTGCTATCTCTACTCCACTAGGTGAAGGGGCTATTGGTATTGTCCGCCTGAGCGGAACAGAAAGTTTTGCTATTGCGCAAAAGATTTTTAAAGGAAAAGTCCTGAACAAGGTTGCCAGCCACACTCTCAACTACGGTCACATTATTGATCCTCTAACTGGTAAAGTCATGGACGAGGTTATGGTTGGAGCTATGAAGTCTCCAAAAACCTTCACTCGTGAGGATATTATCGAGATTAACACCCACGGTGGGATTGCGGTGACCAATGAGATTCTCCAGCTAGCTATCCGTGAAGGAGCTCGGTTGGCAGAACCTGGTGAATTTACCAAACGTGCCTTCCTAAATGGACGTGTGGACTTGACTCAGGCTGAGGCGGTCATGGATATCATCCGCGCCAAGACTGACAAGGCCATGAACATTGCGGTCAAACAACTAGATGGTTCCCTTTCTGACCTTATCAATAATACACGTCAAGAAATCCTCAACACACTTGCCCAAGTTGAGGTCAATATCGACTATCCTGAGTATGACGATGTTGAGGAAGCGACTACTGCTGTTGTCCGAGAGAAGACTATGGAGTTTGAGCAATTGCTAACTAATCTCCTTAAGACAGCTCGTCGCGGCAAAATCCTTCGTGAAGGAATTTCAACAGCTATTATTGGACGTCCAAACGTTGGGAAATCAAGCCTTCTCAACAACCTCTTGCGTGAGGACAAGGCTATCGTCACAGATATTGCTGGTACGACACGTGATGTCATTGAAGAATACGTCAACATCAACGGTGTTCCTCTCAAATTGATTGATACAGCTGGTATTCGTGAAACAGATGACATTGTGGAACAAATAGGTGTTGAGCGTTCGAAAAAAGCCCTCAAGGAAGCTGACTTAGTTCTACTGGTGCTAAATGCCAGTGAACCGCTGACAGCGCAAGACAGACAACTTCTTGAGATTAGCCAAGATACAAACCGTATTATTCTTCTTAATAAAACCGACCTGCCTGAAGCGATTGAAACTTCGGAACTACCTGAAGACGTTATTCGTATTTCAGTCCTTAAAAACCAAAATATTGATAAGATTGAAGAGAGAATCAACAACCTCTTCTTTGAAAATGCTGGTTTGGTTGAGCAAGATGCAACCTACTTGTCAAATGCCCGTCACATTTCCTTGATTGAGAAGGCTGTTGAAAGCCTACAAGCTGTTAATGAAGGTCTGGAACTGGGGATGCCTGTTGATTTGCTTCAAGTTGATTTGACTCGTACTTGGGAAATCCTCGGAGAAATCACTGGAGATGCTGCTCCTGATGAACTCATTACCCAACTCTTTAGCCAATTCTGTTTAGGAAAATAAGAAAAATCCATGATCGTTCTTGCGGTCATGGATTTTATTGTCTTATTAGTAATCTGGTCTTAAGACACCTGTTACAGTTGCCTTAGTTGCTTCGTAGTCGCCATCTACAACAACCTTGATAATGCGTTTAGCATCTTCTTCTGGTGCTGGAACAAGAGGTAATCGAGTTGGACCAGCTTCAAATCCCATATAGTTGAGAACCGCCTTAACAGGAGCAGGACTTGGATAAGAGAAGAGGGCATTGACTTTAGGAATGAATTTACGCTGAATTGCTGCAGCTTTCTTCATATCACTTTCCGCAATGGCAGTAAACATCTCGTGCATTTCATCCCCATTTGTATGAGAGGCAACAGAAATAACCCCGTCAGCACCAAGGTTCATGGCATGGAAAGCATCTCCATCCTCACCTGTATAAATCAAGAATTCTTCAGGCTTGTGCTCAATCAAGTAAGCCATATTGGCCAAGCTAGTACATTCTTTGACACCAATGATATTTGGATGGTCAGCCAAACGAAGCATGGTTTCTGGAGTCAATTCGACAACCACACGCCCTGGAATGTTATAGATAATAATTGGTAGGTCAGAAGCATCTGCAATCGCTTTAAAGTGTTGGTACATCCCTTCTTGAGAAGGTTTGTTGTAGTAAGGAACAATAGCAAGCCCAGCAGCAAAACCGCCAAATTCCGCGACTTCTTTGACAAACTCGATCGAGTCACGCGTATCATTGGTACCTACACCCGCAATCAAAGGAACGCGTCCATTGACAATCTTTTGTACAGCCGCAAAGAGTTCCAACTCCTCATCGTGGGTTAAAGTTGGACTCTCAGCAGTCGTTCCAGCTAAAAGAATGCCGTCTGTATGATGGGCCAATAAATGCTCAATCAAGGCTGGAATGGCATCAAAGTTAATGGAACCATCCTCGTGGAAGGGGGTAATGAAGGCCGTGATGATTTTACACTCTTTTAAATCTTGATAAGACATGAAAACACCTCTCTATTTCAAAGAAGGAGTTCATCTGAACTCCTAAACGATATGACTATTTTAATTCAAATTTCAATTCAGCTGTTGGACGAACCAATCCACGTTCGTGAAGAGTTTCTGCAATCTGAACTGAATTCCAAGCAGCACCTTTGAGAAGGTTATCTGAAACAACCCACATATGGATTCCTTTTTCAGCATCCAAGTCTTTACGGATACGACCAACAAAGGTATCACGTGAACCCACTGCATTGATAGCTTGCGGATAGATTTGATGAGCTACATCATCTTCAAGAACAGCACCTGGGAAAGCTGCGATAGCTGCTTTGACTTCTTCGATTGGAGCCACTTCTTTTGTTTCGATGTAAACAGACTCAGAGTGAGCTGACAAGACTGGAATACGCACACATGTTGCAGATACTGCAATGCTATCATCTTCCATAATTTTCTTAGTTTCCTTAGTCATCTTCATCTCTTCATAAGTGTAATCATTGTCAGTGAAGACATCGATTTGTGGAAGAGCGTTAAAGGCGATAGGATAATGTTTCTTGTCACCGCCTGAAGGTAAGATTTCCGCATGCAAATCACGTGGTTTCACACCATCATTCAACACTTCACGAAGTTCACGTTGTGTTTCAAGAATCGCTCCCATACCAGCACCTGAAACTGCTTGGTAAGTTGAAACGATGATACGATCCAAGCCCCATTTTTGACGGACAGGTTCAAGCGCCACCATCATTTGGATTGTTGAACAGTTAGGGCAAGCAATAATCCCGTTGTGGGCATCAAGTGCGTGAGCATTGACCTCTGGAACAACCAAAGGAACGTCTGGATTTTGACGGAAGTAAGATGTATTATCTACTACTACCGCTCCAGCTTTAACTGCGTATGGTGCATACTTAGCTGATGTAGAACCACCTGCTGAAAAGAGAGCAATATCAACTCCTTCAAAAGCTGTTTCAGTCGTTTCTTCAATCGTAATATCTTGATCTTTAAATTTCAAAGTCTTGCCTGCTGAACGTGCAGAAGCAAGTAAACGAATTTTATCGATTGGAAGTGTTGATTCTTCCAACATTTTTATCATCTGAGCTCCGACAGCACCTGTCGCGCCGACTACAGCAACTGTATATCCCATAAATAACCTCTTTCGGAATTTTCTAAAAATTTCTATAATAGATGTATTATACTACTTTTTCCATGAATTGCAAAGCTTTTTCATCATTTTTTGGAAAATAAAAATCCCCAGTCGCTAGACCAGGGACTAAGAGGCATCTTCATGTGATGAGCAGGTTCACACAACTCATCAAGGTCCGCTCCTGCGTTATGACCTCCTTATGCTCAATAGTAGTCCGAAGACTACCTATCGACTCATCGCATCTTCTATTCTACTAAAGAGAATCACTTTTGTCAACAGACGAAACTCTTTATACTATCAAATTCAAACTTCGTCAGCGTCTCCTTAGCGTATATATGTTACTGACTTCGTCAGTTTCATCTACAACCTCAAAAACATGTTTTGAGCTGACTTCGTCAGTCTTATCTACAACCTCAAAGCAGTGCTTTGATCAGCCTGCAGCTAGCTTCCTAGTTTGCTCTTTGATTTTCATTGAGTATTGGTTTTATTTACATAGGTGCATAAGAAATATCTTTGAAAAATTTGGGGCAAACATAACAAAAACCCTTGTAAATCAAGGGCTTTTCTGTCTATTTAATGCTAATTGCCGGGATTGAACCGGCGACCTCATCCTTACCATGGATGCGCTCTGCCAACTGAGCTAAATCAGCTTACTTAAAAAGTATACTACAGTTAGAAAATCTTGTCAAGTTTCCTTAGAAATTTTCCATAAGAAAAAGCCAGGTAAGAGCTACCTAGCTTATCTTCTTCTATTTGCTTAAATCGATTCGGCGACCAATTTTACCAATGATAATCGCTCCAATAATTAATGAGGCAAATTCACCAATTCCTGTTGTGAACCAAGTAAGGAAAAATGGTAATTGCGCTATGATATTCAACTCTGCAGCAATAGTAAACATGGAAATTGAAAAGAGGATTGAAAAGAAGAAATGATCTTTTCGAATTAATCCATTAAAGAGGTAATCTTTGCTGTATTTTGCAAAAAGCCAAACACCTAGACTGAGGAATACTAGGGTTGATCCACCACCAACAAAGACATCTAGCAGTCCGAAGCTAAAGAAATTAGCAATCATACAACCGATGGTAACTCCGATGATGTACTTAGGATTGTAAAAAGCCATAAAGTTCATCATTTCTGAAATACGAAACTGATAAGCACCATAGCTGATGGCATTTAGAGGCGGTGTGACAGTCAAAACGACATAGATAGCAGCAACGATTGCAATATCTGCAACATCACGAATAGTTAATTTTTTCATCTTTTCTCCTTTAGCGGGTTATCCGCGTGTAATATGCTTGGTGAAAGAAGCTAAGCACCAAGGGTTGATTCAATCAACCTTACTAGTATAGCACAATAGCCTGCTTTATGCTATACTTAAACCATGAAAATTCCTATTCAAAAATTTTTTAACAATGAAATCTTAGCCTATCTCTTCTTTGGCCTTGCAACAACTCTAGTTTCGATTCTCTCACGATTAGTCATTTATCAACTAAGTCATCAGGAACTTCTTGCTACTGCCCTAGCAAATATGATTGGTATCCTATTTGCCTTTATCACAAATGATAAGCTTGTCTTTAAGCAAGCTAGGCAGAATTGGCCAAGACGTTTAGTGAAATTTTTTCTTGCCCGCCTTTCTACTTTTCTTTTAGACTTGTTTTTAACTTTTATCTTTGTAACTCAGTTTCCTAATATTATTGGTCAGTTCGTAAATGGGAATCTTGATAAAGTAAATGCAATCGAAACAGTTCTTGCACAATTATTGATAATTATCCTTAATTACATCTTTAGTAAGGTTTTTATTTTTAAAAAATAAAATTTCTGAGCATATATCTTGCAAGCTTTTCTTAATTAATATATAATGAAGAGTAAAAATTTTTGAAAGGTAAAATGAAAATGTTAAAAGATCTTAAAGCATTTTTGCTTCGTGGTAATGTTGTTGACCTTGCTGTCGGTGTGATCATTGCCTCTGCTTTTGGTGCAATCGTTACATCACTTGTTAACGATATCATCACTCCACTTATTTTGAATCCAGCCTTGGAAGCTGCGAAAGTACAAAACATCGCTGAGCTTGCTTGGAATGGTGTTACATATGGTAAATTCTTGAGTGCTGTTATCAACTTCCTAGTTATCGGTACTGTTCTCTTCTTCCTTATCAAAGGTATTGAAAAAGCTCAAAGCCTTACTAAGAAAGAAGAAGCTGCTGAGGAAGCTCCAGCTGGTCCAACTGAGTTGGAAGTACTTCAAGAAATCAAAGCCCTTCTTGAGAAAAAATAATCGATTAAAAGGATCTAGCGCAAAAGCTAAATCCTTTTTCTTTACTCTTTTGGTAACTTGCCTGCTTTCTCAAGCATTTTCTTGATCAAATAAGGCATCTTAACATTTTCACGACCTTTTTTCTCAATCAATTTTTTCACAAATTCTGGCATTTGTAAATCTTGAGATTCAGCCAAAATATTTTTCGTCTCATCTGAAGGAACTAACTCATCAAAGGTTTCTTCTTCTGGGAGAAATTTCTTAAACTCTTGATGTTCATTGGCTCTGACTGTATTGACCAAAGCATCAATCAAACGAGAATCTGTATTTGGCATTGGTGGACGATGGTAGTTTACACCAAATTCCTGACATAAGTCATAACATTCCACATCATTGTCAAACAAGACTTCAATATGCTCGCTAATGAAGCTGATAGGAACAAAAATATAATGGTCTGGATGTTCTTTCTGTTCTCTGAGATACTCCAAAACATCTGGCTTAATCCATGGAATCCCGATATCACTTTCACTCTGCCAAGTGTTAGTATATTGCTCTGAAGTCAAACCTAGTTTTTCAGCGACTAGCTTGCTATTTTCAAAAATTTGGTCGATATATGGGTCACCAAAATCCAAGGCAAAAATGGGGACACTGTGGGCTGAAAAGATGACTTTAAAGCTCTCTTGCTTTACTTCTTCTTTTAAAATCTTAGCAATTTCATCTGCCCAATAGTTTAAGAGTGCTTCTTCCTGATACCAGTCCTTAATGACCAAAAATTGAATTTGCTTGCTTTCTAAAAATTTCTCATAACCCATGACAGAGTAAAAAGAATAATGGGGCTCCAAAATCAGGCAAATACACTGTTCAATGCCGTCTGCTTCCATTTGACCAATCACATCTGGGATAAAAGGTCTAGAAAACTTATTAGCAAAATAAACACTATACTCATTCCCCAGTTTAGCTTCTACTAAGGCAACCTCTTCACGGGTAATTCTTTGCAGAGGCGTACCTCCAATAAGTACATAATTATCATAGAGTGTTTGAATCTCGTGGTCT
This sequence comes from Streptococcus mitis SK575, assembly GCF_000257865.1. Taxonomy (GTDB): domain Bacteria; phylum Bacillota; class Bacilli; order Lactobacillales; family Streptococcaceae; genus Streptococcus; species Streptococcus mitis_CQ. The sequence goes on from NZ_AICU01000037.1 coordinate 18,889, forward strand.
TGAGGTCTCACTCCACGACGAATATTTGTGAAAAAATCAGCCACACCTTCAAAGGTAATCTCTTCTGGCGAACCGAATGTCATCATTAAAATTGCTTTTTTCATAACTGCTTCCTTGTGATATTTTTATCAAGTTTATTTTATCATTTATCCATTAATAAGTAAACGCCAACATAGCGAATTTCCTTAACTTCTGTCTTTTGTTTTTCTCTCTTTTCTATGATACAATGGAAAAAATGAATTCAAAAGGAGTTTTTTATGACTTATCCAAATCTCTTGGACCGCTTCTTAACCTACGTTAAGGTCAACACGCGCTCTGATGAACACTCTACTACTACTCCAAGTACGCAGAGTCAGGTAGATTTTGCTACAAATGTCCTTATTCCTGAAATGAAACGTGTTGGATTACAAAATGTTTATTATCTACCAAATGGTTTTGCTATTGGTACCTTGCCAGCCAACGATCCGTCTTTAACACGTAAGATTGGCTTTATATCTCACATGGATACTGCTGACTTTAATGCCGAAGGAGTCAATCCACAGGTAATTGAAAACTACGATGGTGGTGTGATTGAACTTGGAAATTCTGGTTTCAAACTCGATCCAGCTGACTTTAAGAGTCTTGAAAAATATCCAGGACAAACACTCATCACAACAGATGGAACAACCTTGCTAGGAGCTGATGACAAGTCAGGCATTGCTGAAATTATGACAGCTATTGAATATCTTACTGCTCACCCTGAAATTAAACACTGTGAGATTCGTGTTGGTTTTGGTCCAGATGAGGAAATCGGTGTTGGTGCTAATAAATTTGATGCAGAAGATTTTGATGTTGATTTTGCCTACACAGTTGATGGTGGGCCGCTAGGTGAGCTTCAGTACGAGACCTTTTCAGCAGCTGGAGCTGAATTGCATTTCCAAGGGCGCAATGTTCACCCTGGTACTGCCAAAGGTCAGATGGTTAATGCTCTTCAGCTGGCAATTGATTTTCATAATCAACTTCCAGAGAATGACCGACCTGAGTTAACTGATGGCTACCAAGGTTTCTATCATCTTATGGATGTGGCTGGAAGCGTTGAGGAGGCGCGTGCAAGCTACATCATTCGTGATTTTGAAAAAGAGGCCTTTGAAGCGCGTAAAGCAGCTATGCAGTCTATCACTGATAAGATGAATCAAGAACTTGGTAGCGACCGTGTCACTCTAAACTTGACAGACCAGTACTACAATATGAAAGAAGTCATTGAAAAAGATATGACTCCAATTACCATTGCCAAAGCCGTTATGGAAGATCTGGGTATCACTCCTATAATCGAACCAATCCGTGGAGGGACAGACGGCTCTAAGATTTCCTTTATGGGAATCCCAACACCTAATATCTTTGCCGGTGGCGAGAATATGCACGGACGTTTTGAATACGTTAGCCTTCAGACTATGGAACGTGCAGTTGATACCATCATTGGTATCGTAGCTTATAAAGACTAAAAATAGGCTGGGCAAAAACTCAATTTCAAGAGAAAATGAAGTAAATCTTCACACAATAAAACGCATAGTATCAAGGTTTTCAGCTCCTGATACTGTGCGTTTTTTGATTATAAATGCGAATTATTTAGTAGCACTTCTCTCTATTGATGAACTGCTTGGGCCGCTGTGATAAGGGTCAACTTGTAAACATCATCAGCATTACATCCACGAGAAAGGTCGTTAACTGGCTTGTTCAAACCTTGTAAAACAGGTCCAACAGCCGCAAAACCACCAAGACGTTCTGCCATCTTGTAGCCGATATTTCCTGCCTCGATACCTGGGAAGATGAAGACATTTGCTTGACCAGCTACCGTACTTCCAGGAGCTTTCAGAGCTGCAGTTTCTGGAACAAAGGCTGCATCAAATTGCAATTCCCCATCGATTTCAAGGTCAGGACGCAAGTCGTGAGCAATTTTAGTTGCTTCAACAACCTTATCAACACTTTCTCCAAATCCTGAACCTTTAGTAGAATAGCTTAGCATAGCAATTTTAGGCTCGATACCAAACATCTTAGCTGTGATTGCTGAGTTGATGGCAATTTCAGCCAAGGCTTCTGCATCAGGATTGATATTGATAGCACAGTCTCCAAATAGGTAACGTTCCGTACCACGAACCATGAGGAAGGCACCTGAAGTACGAGTCACATTTGGACGAGTTTTAATGATTTGTAGGGCTGGGCGAACTGTTGAAGCTGTTGAGTGAATAGCTCCAGATACCATTCCATCAACCAAGCCCAAGTAAACCAACATAACACCAAAATAGTTGACATCTTCAACCAAAACCTTGCGTGCATCTTCTTCAGACATTTTGCCCTTGCGACGCTCTACCAAGGCAGCAACCATTTCTTCAAATTGAGGATAATGTTGAGGGTCAATGACTTCATAACCATCCATGATCCCTTCAATTTCAAGATAAATTTTAATTTTTTCAGGATTTCCAAGCAAAACAGGAATCACTTCTGTTTCTTTTACCAAGCGTTTAGTCGCTTGAAGAATACGAGGCTCTTCCCCTTCAGGGAGAACGATACGAGCATTTTTACCAACCAGGTTGGCTTTGAGACTTTCAAAAACTTCCATGAGTTTTCTCCTTTTAGATAATAATTATACTCTGAAACAGTTTTTATAGAGTATTAGTTGATAACTGGGTAATAAGGTTGCTAAAATCATCCGGCAAGGGACTTTCTAACTGCAAGTCTTGCTCTAAAAATGGATGATAAAAGGATAGGTAATGGCAATGTAGGGCCTGACGTTGAATGCCATCGTCCAGACTACCACCATACAAGTCATCTCCCAACAAAGGAAAACCAATATGAGAAAAATGGACTCGGATTTGGTGGGTTCGACCAGTATGCAAGCGAATGTCGACCAAGTGAATATTTCCATAGGAAGCGACAATCTTGTAGGAAGTATGGGCGTACTTCCCACCTTTAGCCACTCTTCTAGTGATAATAGAGTCTTCATCACGCGCAATAGGAGCAATAATTTCTCCCTCTTGCTCCAAGTGTCCATCACCTTTAACCAAAGCAAAGTAACGTTTTTCAATGGACTTCTTCTGCAACTGCTTGTCTAATCGTGCATGGGCATAACCGTGCTTGGCAAAGAGCATCAAGCCAGAAGTATCTCTATCAAGCCTGGTGACAATGTGAACCTGCTGATTTTCATAATTTTGCTTGACGTAGTAACCCTTGATAAAATTGGCAATGGTATTGGAGTGATTGACACTAGGAATAGAAGCCACTCCATAGGGTTTATTCAAGACTAGAAAATGGTCATCCTCATAGAGAATATCCAGAGGGCGCTCAATAGCTTCCAGAGTTTCAAAGCCTTCCTCGGCGGGAATATCGATGATAACTCGGTCTCCAATATCCAATAGATAAGTTGCATTTTGAGGTTGGTCATTGACCAGAATAGCTCCGCCTCGAAACTTAATCTTGGCCAGAAGTCCCTTAGAAACCTCGTGCTTTTTTAAGAAGGTCTTAACCTTGACATGTTCATCTGCGATAAATTCAAACCTCATTCGTCCACCTCGCCGATAAATGCATCCTTAACACGATTCCAGAAACTGGTGTGGCTAGGTGATGCGACAAAGTGAATCTTATGATGGTCGATTTGATACTCAATACGCTCAATATTACGGAAAGAATAAACGCTATTGTCAACCGAAATGGTATGGTAATCGTTTCTCGTTGGAATGAGTTCAATCTTATCCTTCTTAGGCACAATAATGGACGAACCTAGCGTTCGATAGACGCGATTATTAAGGCTGGCAATTTCCGTCAACTGAAGAGCTTCAATGGTAGGGTGTAAAACAGCTCCACCGAGCGACTTGTTATAGGCTGTACTACCAGTCGGTGTCGAAACTGTTAGCCCATCTCCGCGAAAACGTTCAAAGGGAACACCATTGATGACAATATCTGCCACCATGGTTCGATCAGACCTGCGGATGCTGGCTTCATTGAGGGCACGAAAAATCTTGACCTCTCCATTTCCTAGAAAAACCTTCACATTTAGAACAGGGTATGATACCTTTGCCCCAGTATCTAGCTGCAAATTAGTCACTAGCTTGTCCAACTCAAAATCACGGTAGTCCGTATAGAAACCCAAATGTCCAGTGTGAACACCAATGAAGCGGACCTTGTCAAGCTGGTTTTCGTACTTATGAAAGGCCGACAAGAGCATGCCATCCCCACCAATGGAAATGACAATGTCCGGGTTGGTATCATTGAGTATAAACTGATTTCTCTTCAAACGATCTCGCAATTCATACAAAACCCTTTGACTTTGCGGTTTTCTATTAGCTATCAGATCAATTCGTTTACCTGTATTCTTCATCTGTATCGTCACTGTTTCCTACACCGTCATTTAATTTTCTACTCAAAGGATCAAAAAGAGCCTGGGCTTCCTGGATATCATCTCGAATTTTACCCATTTCTTCATCCAACTGATGAGCAATCTTGGCTGTAATTTCCAGTCGCTTCTTTATCTCCTCTGGGAAATCCCCTTGGTACTTGTAGTTGAGAGAATGTTCTATCGTTGCCCAGAAATTCATGGCCAAGGTACGAATTTGAATTTCCGCCAAAATGGTCTTGGCACCATTGATGGTGTCAACCATATATTCTACTACCACATGATAGGAACGGTAGCCTGATGCTTTTCGATGAGTAATGTAATCTCGCTCCTGTATAATTCGCATGTCCTGACGCTTGTGCAAAATTTCCACTACTTCCTTAACGTCATCTACAAACTGAACCATCACACGCAAACCAGCAATATCCTGCAAATCGTGTTCCAAGGTCGCATAAGTAATGCCACGACGAGCCATTTTTTCCTTGATACTTTCAATCGGCTTGACCCGACCCGTCACAAACTCAATCGGAGAATGCTTATTTTGCTTACGATATTGCTTACGAATACCACGAAGTTTAATCTTTAACTCACCAACAGCTTGAATGTAAGGATCTAGAAATTCTTCCCATTCTAAGGTCATATATTCTCCCTTGTTTTCATATTATCCTTCAAAAATATCTTTGATTTTTTCTCCAGATTCATATACAATAAATACAAAGCTATTATATCATATAATCCGCTTTCATAGATAAAGAAAAGGTAAGAAAAATGAAACATTTAGAAATTGAATTGAAAACATTATTGAAAAAAGATGAATATGATCGTCTAAAAGAGCAGTTCACAGACGTCACTCCTGTTCTTCAAAAAAATTACTACATAGACACGCCTGATTTTGAACTGCGAGAAAAGAAAGTTGCTATGCGCATTCGAACCTTTGAAGACTGGGCAGAATTGACACTCAAAGTCCCTCAAAGTGTTGGAAACATGGAATACAATCAAACATTGCAACTAAAAGATGCTGAATACTATCTGGCTAAGCAAGAACTTCCTCAGGGACTGGTTCTTGATGAATTGGCTCAACATGGCATCCAAACTAGTGAGTGGCAGGTACTTGGTTGTCTAACAACGCTTCGCTATGAAATGCAAACGGCTATTGGCCTCATGGCACTGGATAAGAGTCAGTACTTTGATATTACAGATTACGAATTAGAGCTTGAAGTGGAAAATCATGAGCAAGGCAAACAGGATTTCCAACAATTTTTAGAGGAAAATCAGATTTCCTACCAAAAAGCTCCCTCAAAATTGGTCCGATTTGTCAAAAGTATGAAAAATAGCTGAAATAATCTCTATTTTTTGGTAAAATAGAAAAGATAAAAATACACAATCCCTAGTTCATATATGCAAGGCGAATATTACTAGGATTTATAAAGTTTACAGAGGACGGTCTATAATGTCAGATAGAAAAAATATGAAACTTTTCGCACTCAACTCTAACCAAGAGATTGCACAGAAAATTGCACAAGCTGTTGGTGTCCCACTTGGAAAACTGTCATCACGTCAATTTTCAGACGGAGAAATCCAAGTGAATATCGAAGAAAGTGTCCGTGGTTATGATGTTTACATCATCCAATCAACAAGTTTCCCTGTTAACAACCACCTAATGGAATTGCTTATCATGGTAGACGCTTGTGTGCGTGCAAGTGCCCACAGCATCAACGTTGTCCTTCCATATTTTGGCTATGCACGTCAAGACCGTATCGCTTCGCCTCGTGAGCCACTTACAGCTAAACTGGTTGCTAATATGCTGGTTAAGGCTGGTGTTGACCGTGTCCTTACCCTTGATTTGCATGCTGTTCAGGTTCAAGGCTTCTTTGATATTCCTGTTGACAACCTCTACACAGTTCCCCTATTTGCCAAACATTACTGCGATAAGGGCCTACTTGGTTCAGATGTTGTTGTCGTCAGCCCTAAAAATTCAGGTGTCAAACGTGCTCGTAGTCTGGCTGAATATCTTGATGCTCCTATCGCCATTATCGACTACCCTCAAGACGATGCAACTCGCAACGAAGGTTATATCATCGGTGATGTTGAAGGTAAGAAAGCCATCTTGATTGACGATATTTTAAATACTGGACGTACCTTCTCTGAAGCTGCTAAAATCGTTGAACGTGAAGGAGCTACAGAAATTTATGCTGTTTCTAGTCATGGTCTCTTCGTTGAGGGAGCTGCTGAACTTCTCGACAATACTAATATTAAAGAAATTCTTGTGACTGATTCAGTAGCAACAAAAGAAAAAACTCCTAAAAACGTATGCTACATCACTGCTAGTGAGTTAATTGGTGATGCTATCGTCCGTATCCACGAAAGAAAACCAGTCAGCCCACTCTTTGCTTACAACAAAAAGAAATAAGGTGATTCTTTGATTTATTTGGACAATGCTGCAACGACTCCTATGTCAGCAGTTGCTATTTCAGCTATGACCAAGGTGATGCAAGAAACCCATGGAAACCCTTCTAGTATTCATGGTCATGGTCGTCAAGCTGGCAAACTCTTGCGAGAAGCCCGTCAGGAACTAGCTCAGTTACTAGGGACAAAACCTCAACATATCTTTTTCACTTCTGGTGGGACTGAAGGCAACAATACTGCTATCATTGGGTACTGCCTTCGTCATCAAGAACAAGGAAAACATATCATCACAACTGCCATTGAGCACCATGCCGTCCTTGAAACCATTGATTACTTGGTTCAACACTTCGGTTTTGAAGCAACCATTATCCAGCCAGAAAATCAAGAAATCACAGCCCAACAAATTCAAAAAGCTTTACGTGGCGATACGATTTTGGTTTCAACCATGTTTGCCAATAATGAGACAGGAAACCTACTGCCCATTGCTGAAATTGGCCAAATACTCAAGCAACACCCTGCTGCCTATCATGTCGATGCAGTTCAGGCAATCGGAAAAATCCCTATACACCCAGAAGAATTGGGCATTGATTTTCTCACCGCTTCTGCCCATAAATTCCATGGTCCTAAGGGAATCGGCTTTCTCTACGCATCTGGCATGGACTTTGATTCCTATCTCCATGGCGGAGACCAAGAACAGAAAAAACGTGCAGGGACTGAAAATCTAGCTGCCATAGTGGCTATGGTTGCAGCCCTAAAAGAAGACCTAGAAAAACAAGAAGAACATTTTCAACATGTACAAAATTTAGAAACTGCCTTTCTGGCAGAGCTAGAGGACATTCAATATTACTTGAATAGAGGAGAACATCATCTCCCTTATGTTCTCAATATTGGATTTCCTGGCCAGAAAAATGATCTCTTACTCCTTCGTCTAGATTTGGCTGGAATTTCAATCTCTACTGGCTCAGCCTGTACGGCAGGCATTGTTCAATCCAGCCATGTTCTTGAAGCTATGTATGGGGCAAATTCAGAACGCTTGAAGGAATCCGTTCGTATCAGTTTGTCGCCAGAAAATACTGTTGAAGACCTACAAACCCTCGCAAAAACCTTAAAAGAAATTATCGGAGGTTAGCCATATGGCATTTGAAAAAACCATTCAGTTAAAAAATTGTCGTTACGACTACACTCTTAGCCCTTCTGTTAAAAAATTCACCCTCAAAGACAACACTTTTTTTGAGACAAAGGTTGGTAACTATGAATTGACTCGCCTTTTGGAAAAAGTGCCAAACAGCGGTGAAGGCTTCCAACTCAAAATCATTATTAACAAGGAACTTACAGGGGCTAAAATCAATATCACTGACAAGTTTGGCCTTCGTCTAGTTGATATTTTCAAATCAGAAGACCACCACATTCATCAGGAAAAATTCTACTTCCTCATGGATAGCTTGGTAGAACGTGGTGTCTTTACAAAATCTGAAAGATAGGTCCCATATGTTTGAACTAACCTATAAGGACAGCTATCATGTAGAGCGCACTCTCAAGTATGAGGATTATGAAGCTCTCATGCTGGCTCTGTCAGGATGTGTGACCCTACCAGATACACTTTATGTGACTTCTCTGACTTTTAAGGGCCAGGAAGTTTACCAGGGTCTGGTCGGAGACCTCTACCGTTTTCTATCACATGCAGATTTTTTACATCAAAACTAAGATTTTTCTTAGTTTTTTCTTGTTTTTGTTGATTTTTTCACAATGTTTCTATAAAATAGAAGAATAGAAAGGTTGTGATTTTGTGAAAGATAAACAGTCTGCTATTCCAAAAGCTACAGCAAAAAGACTCTCTCTCTACTATAGAATTTTTAAAAGATTTCATGCAGAAAAGATTGAACGTGCCAACTCTAAGCAAATTGCAGAGGCTATCGGTATTGATTCAGCGACCGTACGTCGTGATTTTTCCTATTTTGGTGAACTAGGTCGGCGTGGATTTGGTTATGATGTCAAAAAACTGATGACGTTTTTTGCCGATTTGCTCAATGATAACTCCATTACCAATGTCATGCTGGTAGGTATTGGAAATATGGGCCATGCCCTTCTCCACTACCGCTTCCACGAGCGTAACAAGATGAAGATTATCATGGCCTTTGACCTAGATAACCATCCCGAAGTCGGTACCCAAACTCCTGATGGGATTCCCATTTACGGAATTTCACAAATCAAGGATAAAATCAAGGATGCTGATGTGAAGACTGCTATCCTGACCGTTCCCAGCGTTAAGTCACAAGAGGTTGCCAATCTCTTGGTGGATGCTGGCGTGAAAGGAATTCTTAGTTTTTCACCAGTCCATCTGCATTTACCAAAAGATGTGGTCGTTCAGTATGTCGATTTGACAAGTGAACTCCAAACCCTCCTCTATTTCATGCGAAAAGAGGATTAGAAAGCGAAAATCATTTTATGAAAAAACCAGTTATAGGGATTACAGGAAACGAAAAAACTCATCCAGATGATGACATCATGATGAGCTACGCAGCAAAAGGCTTTGTTGAAGGCGTTAAAGACGCTGGAGGGATTCCCATCATCCTACCGATTGGTAATCAAGAAATGGCCTGCCACTATATCAGTATGATTGACAAGCTCATCTTGACAGGTGGGCAAAATGTTGATCCAAAATTCTATGGTGAACCAAAAACCATCGATAGCGATGACTACCACCTTCAAAGAGACATCTTCGAACTGGCACTCATCAACGAAGCTATTAAACAGAAAAAACCAATTTTTTCTGTCTGCCGTGGAACACAACTCTTTAACGTTGCCATGGGTGGAACTTTGTATCAAGATATCGAAGATCACTGGCAGGATTGTTCTGCTGAGTACACAACTCAACGCTTGATGACAGAGCCTGATACAGTTCTTCGAGAAATCTATGGAGAAATTTCCCATATCAACTCCTTCCACCATCAGAGTATTAAGGATTTAGCACCTAACTTAAAGATTGCAGCTCATGATCCTAAGGATGGTATCATTGAAGCTGTCATGAGTACGGATGATGTCGCCTTTCTCGGTGTCCAATGGCATCCAGAGTTTCTATTTGAAAATCGCCCCAAAGATAAAAACCTCTTTGACTATGTCGTTAATGAACTTTAGATTAAATCCGTCTTTTCACGATAACTAAAGTAATTAGAATGAGAGACAATCAAATGGTCCAAGAGGACAATCCCCATCAGGTCACAGGCTTCTTTAACAAGTTTAGTGACATGATCATCATTTCGGCTAGGCGCTACCGCTCCTGAAGGGTGATTGTGGACCAAGATGAGTGAAGTCGCCATATGCTTGATAGCATAGTGAAGAATCTCTCGCGGCTCAGCGATACTACGAGTTGCAGAACCGATAAAAATGGTCTGTTGATGGATGATTTGATTTTGAGTATTGAGATAGAGCGCCACCAGGTGCTCTTGTTTTTTGTCCCCCAATTCCTGCTGCATCTTCTTGGCCAACTTTTGGCTACTGAGAATACTTTCCATCTCAAGGGTTTCGTGTTTGTGAATACGATGCCCCAGTTCAATCATAGCTTGTAATTCTATTGCCTTAACACGGCCGATACCAGATAGACTCTGCAATTCCTGCAGGGTCATTTTTTTCAAATCCGTTAGGCTTGAAAGATTATTCAAGACTTTCTGGGCAATTTCAAAAACGCTAGCTTGACGTGTTCCTGTCCTGAGTAGAATAGCTAGCAACTCTTGGTTACTGAGCGCTTCTACTCCTTCTTGGGCAAGTCTTTCTCTGGGTAATAGTGAATCTTCTTGAAATGAAATACTGTACATAAAAATCCTCCTCACTTTATTATTCGTGAGAAGGATGAAAAATTAGATTTTTTTCTCAATTGGGGCTACACTAGCTAAAAGTTTTTTCAAACCAACTTCTGGGAAATTGATTTTCAATTCCTGCGTAGCACCGCTACCTGAGACTTCCAGAACAGTTCCCTCTCCCCATTTTTTGTGGAGAGCAATGTCACCAATGGACCAATTTGTCTCGCTAGACGCTGATTTTGCACCAGCTGAAAGTTGACCAAATGGAAGACCGCTTGACTGGATAGATTTTGGGGCAGCACTGCGTTTACGGTCTTGAAGAGCTTGAGCCAAACTCATACCTTGACCGAAGGCAACCCCACCACTGCTATAAGACGCTTTAAAGCTTGTATTTGCTGGACGGGCCAATCCTTGATACTCAAGCAAGTCTGAACTGATTTCGTTAATAAAACGAGTCGGACGGTTGTAGTTGGTACGACCAAAAAGCAGGCGTGAATTGGCATTGGTCAGATAGAGAATTTTCTCTGCACGCGTAATACCTACATAGGCAAGACGACGCTCTTCTTCTAATTCATCTTGATCTTCAGCCGCACGGCTAAGCGGAAAGACATTTTCTTCCATACCAATCAAAAATACAACTGGAAACTCAAGACCCTTAGCAGCATGCAGGGTCATCAAGGTCACTTCTGATGTCTCCTGACTACCTGAATCTGTATCCGCAATCAAGGCCAAGTCATTTAAGAAACGACTCAGTTTGTCCAAACCAGTTTCATCTTCGGGCACATCAGAGGTGTCATCAAAGTTTTTCGTCACAGAGAGGAACTCTTCGATATTTTCAACCCGAGCCTTGCTTTCTAGAGTCGCTTGGACATTAAGAATATCGACATAACCTGTTTTTTCTAGAACCGCCTCAACCAACTCAGTGATACTTAATTGGTCCAGTTGCTCCCGCAAATCCAGAACCATATTGGCAAAATCCCAAATTGACTGGGCTGCTTTACCCTTGATACCAGATAACATGATATTAGCTGAAGCATCTAGCATGGACATGTTTTGCATATTGGCAAAATCACGGATTTTCTCAACAGTACCTGGGCCAATTCCACGTTTAGGCTCGTTGATAATACGCTCAAAACTGATATTGTCACTCAAATTAGCAATGAGGTTGAGATAAGCAATAATATCACGGATTTCCTTACGGCTGTAGAACTTGGTCCCGCCGACCATTGTATAAGGAATATTGGACTTGAGCAGGGCTTCCTCAATAGTACGAGACTGCGCATTAGTACGATAGAGAACTGCAAAATCCTTGTGAAGGAAGTTTTGACTGCGACTAAGTTCATCGATGGTTCTAGCTACAAATACAGCCTCATCCAGCTCATCATTTGCACGATAGTAAACGATTTGCTCCCCATCAGCATTTTGAGTCCAGAGATTTTTAGGACGACGATTTTTATTGTTTTTAATAACCTCGTTAGCCGCTTGGAGAATGGTTTTGGTTGAGCGGTAATTTTCCTCCAACAAGACAACCTTGGCTTGAGGATAATCCTTTTCGAAGTCCAAGATATTCTGCATATCAGCCCCACGCCAACCGTAGATAGACTGATCCGCATCCCCAACCACACAGATATTTTTAAAGCGTGAAGCTAAGAGTTTGACCAGTTGGTACTGGGCATGGTTGGTATCTTGGTACTCATCAACGTGGATGTATTGAAATTTTTGCTGGTAATAAGTCAAAACATCAGGATTTTGATCAAAGAGACGTAAGGTCAGCATAATCAAATCATCAAAGTCAACGGATTCAGACTGACGAAGCTCCTTCTGATAGGCTGTATAACACTGAGCCACGATTTGTGTATACATATCTCCAGCTTGGGCAGCATAAGCCGCATCATCAATTAGGTCATTCTTAGCATTAGAAATAGTCCCTAAAATGCTCCGTTCATTCCATTTTTTAGGATCCAGGTTCAACTGTTTGAGAATACGTTTCATAAGTGTTCGCTGTTCACCTGGATCAACAATAGTAAAATTTCGGTTGTAGCCAATATGATCCGCATCGCGACGCAGAATACGAACACACATGGAGTGGAAGGTCGCAATCAGACAGTCCTGAGTGGCTGGATTGAGGCTATAAGCACGCTCCTTCATCTCACGCGCAGCCTTATTAGTAAAGGTAATGGCCAAGATATTCCACGGATTGACCAGCTTTTCATCAATCAGATAAGCGATACGGTGGGTCAAAACTCGAGTCTTCCCAGAGCCAGCCCCTGCCATGATTAACAAGGGACCTTCTGTCGTTTGTACCGCCTCAGCCTGACGGTCATTCATTCCATTTAATAATGCGTTCATCTTCTCTTCCTTACTCTTGAAGTCAATATTTCTATTATATCAGAATTCAGGGAAAATATCTTTACCTAGACTGGTTACGTGTAGAAGGCAACTCCTTATATCTAGATAAAAAATGAGCTTGGATAGTATTTCCAAACTCATTTGAATTCAATTAAACTATTAGAACAAGCCTAGAACTGTTCCATCGCTTTCAACATCCATATTAAGAGCAGCAGGTCGTTTTGGAAGTCCTGGCATGGTCATGACATCGCCAGTTAGAGCAACGATGAAGCCTGCACCTAATTTTGGTACCAATTCACGAATGGTAATTTCAAAGTTTTCAGGAGCTCCAAGTGCATTTGGATTGTCTGAGAAACTGTATTGAGTTTTAGCCATACAGATTGGCAATTTGTCCCAACCGTTTTGAACGATTTGAGCGATTTGTTTTTGAGCTTTCTTCTCAAAGTTTACTTTGCTACCACGGTAGATTTCAGTAACAATCTTTTCAATCTTTTCTTGGACAGAAAGGTCATTATCATACAAACGTTTGTAGTTAGCTGGGTTTTCAGCGATGGTCTTGACAACCGTTTCAGCAAGAGCTACTCCACCTTCTGCACCATCAGCCCAGACACTAGCCAACTCAACTGGAACATCGATTGAGGCACAGAGTTCTTTCAAGGCTGCAACTTCAGCTTCTGTATCAGAAACAAATTCATTAATAGCCACAACTGCTGGAATACCGAACTTACGGATGTTCTCAACGTGGCGTTTCAAGTTGGCAAAACCTGCACGGACTGCTTCTACATTTTCTTCAGTCAGAGCATCTTTAGCTACACCACCATTCATCTTAAGGGCACGAAGGGTTGCAACAATGACAACTGCATCTGGAGATGTTGGCAAGTTTGGTGTCTTGATATCAAGGAATTTCTCGGCACCAAGATCTGCACCAAAACCAGCTTCAGTAACTGTGTAATCAGCCAAGTGAAGGGCTGTTGTCGTTGCCAAGACAGAGTTACACCCGTGAGCAATATTGGCAAATGGACCACCGTGAACAAAGGCAGGTGTTCCGTAAATTGTCTGAACCAGGTTCGGTTTAATCGCATCCTTCAAAATCAAAGCCAAGGCACCTTCAACCTGCAAATCACCTACAGAAACTGGTGTACGGTCGTAACGATAACCGATAACAATATTCGCCAAACGGCGTTTCAAATCCTCAATATCAGTCGCCAAGCAAAGAATTGCCATGATTTCGGAAGCGACGGTAATGTCAAAGCCATCCTCACGTGGAATACCATTTAGAGGGCCACCAAGTCCAACGGTCACATGGCGAAGGGCACGGTCGTTCAAGTCCACAACACGTTTCCAGAGAATGCGACGTTGGTCAATTCCCAACTCATTTCCTTGGTGCAAGTGGTTGTCAATCAAAGCAGAAAGAGCGTTGTTGGCAGTTGTAATAGCATGCATGTCTCCAGTGAAGTGAAGGTTGATGTCTTCCATTGGCAGAACTTGTGCGTAACCACCACCAGCAGCACCACCTTTGATACCCATGACTGGACCAAGAGATGGTTCGCGGATAGCAATCATCGTTTTCTTGCCAATTTTATTCAAGGCATCCGCCAGACCAATGGTAATGGTTGATTTTCCTTCACCTGCAGGTGTTGGGTTGATGGCAGTAACCAAGATCAATTTCCCAACTGGATTGCTCTCAACTGCACGAATTTTATCAAAGCTGAGCTTAGCTTTGTACTTTCCATACAACTCTAAATCGTCGTAAGAAATTCCAAGTTTCTCTACAACATCAACGATTGGTTTCAACTCAATACTCTGTGCGATTTCAATATCTGTTTTCATTCAAAACTCCTCTAACCTCTTATATGATAATTCATTATATCACAAAACAAGATTTTTAACATCCCAAAACTCTCTAAACGTTCGTAAATATCCCTGTTTTTAAGGTTTTTAGAGTCCTTTCTTAAATTTTATATGGCTTTATAGTTTGAAACTATAGTAAATCTTCGTTTTTACCAAAAATTTATCACTTTCATTTTACTTACCGTTTATTTTTGTGTACAATAGTGCTATGAAAATTTTAGTTACATCGGGCGGTACCAGTGAAGCTATCGATAGCGTCCGCTCTATCACTAACCATTCTACAGGTCACTTGGGCAAAATCATCACAGAAACCTTGCTTGCTGCAGGGCATGAAGTTTGTTTAATGACGACAAAACGAGCTCTGAAGCCAGAAACCCATCCCAACCTAAGCATTCGAGAAATTAACAATACCAAGAACCTTCTACTGGAAATGCAAGAACGTGTTCAGGATTATCAGGTCTTGATTCACTCAATGGCCGTATCTGATTACACTCCTGTCTATATGACAGGGTTTGAGGAAGTTCAATCTAGTTCCAATCTAGAAGAATTTTTAAGCAAGCAGAATCATCAGGCAAAGATTTCTTCGACTGATGAGATTCAGGTTTTATTCCTGAAAAAAACACCCAAAATCATATCTCTAGTCAAGAAATGGAATCCTACTATTCATCTGATTGGTTTCAAACTGCTGGTTGATGTTAACGAGGATCATCTGGTTGACATTGCTAGAAAAAGTCTTATCAAGAACCAAGCAGACTTGATTATCGCAAATGATCTCACTCAAATCTCAGCAGGTCAGCACCGAGCTATCTTTGTTGAGAAAGATCAGCTTCAAACAGTCCAG
The DNA here is from genome assembly GCF_000257865.1 of Streptococcus mitis SK575. Taxonomy (GTDB): domain Bacteria; phylum Bacillota; class Bacilli; order Lactobacillales; family Streptococcaceae; genus Streptococcus; species Streptococcus mitis_CQ. Next base: position 34,499 of record NZ_AICU01000037.1, read on the forward strand.
ACTAAAGAAGAAATTGCAGAACTCCTCCTTGAAAAAATTCAAGCCTATCATTCATAGAAAGGAAAACTATGGCACATATTCTCTTGGCTGTAACAGGATCAATTGCCTCTTACAAGTCGGCAGATTTAGTCAGTTCTCTAAAAAAACAAGGTCATCAAGTCACTGTCTTAATGACTCAGGCTGCTACAGAATTTATCCAACCTTTGACACTACAAGTACTCTCACAGAATCCTATTCCCTTGGATGTCATGAAAGAACCCTATCCAGATCAAGTCAATCATATCGAACTTGGAAAAAAGGCGGATTTATTTATTGTGGCCCCTGCAACTGCTAACACTATTGCAAAATTAGCCCACGGCTTTGCGGACAACATGGTGACCAGTACAGCTCTAGCCTTACCCAGTCATATTCCCAAACTAATAGCTCCTGCTATGAATACAAAGATGTATGAACATCCAGCAACTCAGAATAATCTGAAAACATTAGAAACCTACGGCTATCAGCTGATTGCTCCTAAGAAATCCCTACTAGCTTGTGGAGACCATGGACGAGGAGCTTTAGCTGACCTCACAATTATTTTAGAAAGAATAAAGGAAACTCTCGATGAAAAAACGCTCTAATATTGCACCTATTGCTATCTTTTTTGCAACCATGCTCGTGATTCATTTTCTAAGCTCACTTATCTTTAACCTTTTTCCATTCCCAATCAAACCGACCATCGTTCATATTCCTGTCATTATTGCCAGCATTATTTACGGTCCACGAGTTGGGGTTACACTTGGATTTTTAATGGGACTACTTAGCTTGACCGTTAACACGATTACGATTCTACCGACAAGCTATCTCTTTTCCCCATTTGTACCAAATGGAAACATCTACTCAGCTATCATTGCCATCGTCCCACGTATTTTGATTGGTTTAACTCCTTATCTAGTTTATAAACTGATGAAAAATAAAACTGGTCTGATTCTAGCTGGTGCCCTTGGTTCACTTACTAACACAGTCTTTGTACTTGGTGGAATTTTCTACCTTTTTGGAAATGTCTTTGATGGGAATATCCAAAAACTCCTAGCAACTGTTATCTCAACAAATTCGATTGCTGAATTAGTCATTTCCGCAGTTCTAACCCTAGCCATTGTTCCAAGACTACAAACCTTGAAGAAATAAAAATAATCTCCGCTTTCAAACTTGAAGGTGGAGATTTTGCTCTATACAGTTTCTTTTTAGTGAAATCTTTGCCAATATTTAATTTAAAATGGCCTATAAACTTAAGTAAATCCTTGATTTATTGTCTTGTTTATTATACTATACTAGTGTATATACAGTTAAAAGGAGATTCTTATGAACACACGGAAAAAGACACAATTTATGACAATGACTGCCCTCTTAACGGCTATTGCAATTTTGATTCCAATTGTTATGCCTTTCAAGATTGTCATTCCACCTGCTTCCTATACTTTAGGAAGCCACATCGCTATTTTTATTGCTATGTTCTTGTCGCCCTTGATGGCAGTTTTTGTCATCTTAGCCTCTAGTTTTGGATTTTTGATGGCTGGCTATCCTATGGTTATCGTATTTCGAGCTTTTTCCCATATCTTTTTTGGGACTTTGGGGGCTCTTTACCTACAAAAATTCCCCGATACCCTAGATAAACCAAAAGCTTCCTGGATTTTCAACTTTGTGTTAGCACTTGTCCATGCCCTTGCTGAAGTATTAGCTTGTGTCGTTTTTTATGCAACTTCCGGTACCAATGTAGAAAATATGTTTTATGTTCTATTTGTACTAGTTGGATTTGGCACAATTATTCATAGTATGGTAGACTATACATTAGCACTAGCTGTCTATAAAGTGCTTCGCAAACGCCGTTAAAAGGAAGAACTATGACAAAAGATCGCAAACAAGCCCTGCTCCAACTCTTGAAAGAAACTCCTAAAGCCCTCAATGGCCAAAGTTTAGCTGAACATTTTCATGTTACACGCCAGGTCATTGTACAGGACATTGCAATTTTAAGAGCCGATGGCGCTCCTATCCTATCCACCAATCGTGGCTACGTCTATAAGCAAATTGAAACCAATCCTTATGTTCACAAACTTTTCAAAGTGAAACATGAAGTTGAAGAAATCGGTCAAGAACTCCTTGCTATCGTAGATAATGGCGGACGTGTTCAAAACACCTTGATTGACCATCCCGTCTATGGAGAAATTGAAACCTTGCTGAAACTGTCTTGTCGCCGAGATGTTCAGCATTTTCTAGAACAAGTCGAGCATTCTGATTTTAAACCTTTATCTGAATTGACAGATGGTATCCATTACCACCTAGTTGAAGCCGAAACACAACAAGACCTCCACTATATCGAGGAGGCCTTAGATCAGCTAGGTTATTTAGTAAAAGACTAGAAGATTTTCTTCGCCCAGCCATCTTCTGTACGGTGGCGGTAGAAAAATTCAGATTTGTCAGGAGCTTCCATCATCTCCATCAAAGGTAGCATATCATAGGCCAGATCCAAGTTTGGAATCTGGTCTTTTTGAATCCAATAGCTCAAATAGTAACAATGATATTTAAAAAGCACATTGAATGAAAATTAACAACTACTTGCTTACTAAAAATATATCACCAGTTATGTTGATCAACATTATCCTTAGTCACAAGATAAATTGGAGAAACTGTTTCTTTTTCCAGTTTTTTCCCTTGATAATGATCTATTGCTGATTGAATAGCAATTTCACCCATCTTAGCTGGTTGCTGAGCAATAGTGGCAGTAATATCACCTTTTGCAATAGCATCATGTGCATCTGGTTGACCATCAATACCAACAATTAATACATTGCTAAGACCAGCTGCTTTTACTGCTTGTGCAGCTCCTAACGCCATCTCATCATTCTGTGCAAAGATTGCTTGTACTTCTTTGTTTCCTTGAATCATATTTTGCGCTGTATTCAAAGCTTTTGCGCGATCAAAATTAGCGGATTGACTAGAAAGAACATCTAAATTTGTCTTTGAAATTTGTTCAAATCCTTTACCTCTATCTACAGTTGCAGAAGCGCCAGGGACTCCTGATAATTCAAAAGTTTTTGCTTTTTCTCCCAATTGCTTGGTAATAAATTCTGCAGCCATTTTACCTGCTTCTACGTTATCAGAAGCAACAGTTGTCAAGACTTCACCACCATTACTACCGCGGTCAATTAAGATTACCGGAATGTTTGCATTATTAGCAGCTTTAATAGATGTAACAATTGCATCAGAATCAACTGGATTAATTAGTAAAGCATCTACATTTTGACTAATAAAATTTTGAATATCATCTGCTTGTCTAGCAGCATCATCTTGTGCATCTGCTATCTTCAAAGTTACTTCTTTTTCCCCTGCAGCTTTTTCAAGGCCATCTTTCATAGCCACAAAATAAGGATTGTTAGTAGTAGAAATAGAAACTCCTAATTTTAATTCTTTTGCCGACTTTTGAGTCGTAGATTTATTATCATTTGATGAATTTCCTAAACCAGTTTTTCCACAAGCTACTAAAGCAAAAATAAATGTTACAAACAAAGCAAAAATGCTAATTTTTTTAATATTTTTCATGTTATTACTCCTCGTAATATATATCTATAGGGATAGTTTCAATCCCGATTATTGTACGTCATCTAATAAATTGTTACTATTTCCAAAAAAATTGAAAATTATTCTACTGTTTTACAACTTTAAAACGATCAATCAGAACAGCAATTAAGATTACAACTCCTTTTACTACTTGTTGCCAAAATGCTGAAACACCAATAATATTAAGTCCATTATTCAAAACTCCAATAATTAAAGCACCTATTAGAGTCCCAAGTATACGACCTTTACCTCCAGATAAAGAGGTTCCTCCAAGAACAACAGCTGCAATAGCATCCATTTCATAACTAGCACCTGCTGTTGGTTGAGCAGAACTTAAGCGTGATGTTATAATTAATCCAGAAATTGAAGCCATAATACCTGATATTGAATAAATGATAATTTTCACTTTATTTAATTTCACACCTGATATATATGCTGCTTTTTCATTCCCCCCTATAGCATATACAGATTTACCAAATGCTGTTTTATGAAGTAAAACATATAAAACAATAAATACAATAAACATAATAATTACAGGAAATGGAATTCCTACTATGTAACCTTGCCCCAAAAATTGAAATAAGAATGTATCACTTAATCCTTTTGTAATAGGATTCCCATTTGTATAAACAAGTGTTGCTCCCCTAAAAATAGTCATAGTCGCTAAAGTGACGATAAATGGAGCTAATTTCCCGTAGGAAATCAATAACCCATTCATCATACCTAGAATGCAACCCAAAATTAAAGAGATGAGAATTGCTAACGTAACAGGCATTCCAGATCCTAATAAACCTGCTGTTAGCGCGCTGGATAAGGCTAAAATTGATCCTACTGATAAATCGATTCCACCTGTTAGAATAACAAAAGTCATTCCAAAAGCAATCAGTGCATTTGATGTTACTTGCAATAGTAAATTTAACAGATTATTTGCTGTTAAAAAATTTGAATTGATAATAGTGATGACAGCCATTAAAATTATCAATGCTATTACCGTTGTCAATTCTGACATGTACTTCATAGTATTTTTCACACTATTGTCCTCCTGTAGCTAGTTGCATAACTTTTTCTTGTGTAGCTTCTCGACGTGTTAATTCCCCACTAATTCTACCTTCATGCATGACCATAATGCGATCACTGACTCCAATCACTTCTGGTAAATCTGAAGAGACCATAATAATCGGTACACCTCGTTCAGCTAATTCATTCATTAATTGGTAAATTTCACGCTTAGCTCCAACATCTACCCCACGAGTTGGCTCATCTAAAATCAGTACTTTTGGTGCAATACCTATCCATTTTGCTAAAACTACTTTCTGTTGATTACCACCAGAAAGTGTCCCAACTTCCTTATCTGGATAACCTGATTTAATTTGTAACCTATCAATTAAGCGTTGTACAAATATACCACTTGTTTTATTATCGAAAATGCCATTTTTAACAAAATCACGAGTACTAGGTAAAGTCATATTATCTTTAATAGAAAAATCTAAAATCAATCCCTCATCTTTACGATCTTCTGTTAAGAAACCAATTCCATGCTTAATTGCTTCAAAAGGATTTTTAATTATCAGTTGTTCTCCGTTTATTATAATTTGACCAGATTTTAAAGAATCAATTCCAAAAATTGCTCGCATTATTTCAGTACGACCAGCACCCATCAAACCAGAAAAACCAAGAATTTCCCCTTGACGTACATAGAAAGAAATATCCGTAAAAGCATCACCAGAAAGATTCTTAGCTTGAAAAACAATATTCCCAATCTCAGCCTTTTTTTCTGGATAATAATCTTCTAATTCACGGCCTACCATCTTCTGAACTAATTCATCTGCATTAGTAAACTTCGTTTTCTTGGTATCAATTACAAACCCATCCCTCATAACAGTTATAAGATCTGTAATCTTAAAGATTTCTTCCATCCGATGTGAAATATACACAATACCTACACCATCAGATTTTAATCCTTCTATCACTTTAAAAAGTGTTTCAGTTTCACGATCAGTTAAAGCTGCTGTGGGTTCATCCATAATTAACAAGGAAACTTCTGATAATAAACATTTTGCTATTTCTATCATTTGTTGTTGTCCGACTGATAATTGACCAATGAATGCATCGAGAGGAATAGAGATATTAAGACGTTTAAATGCTTCTTTAGCTTTCATTTCCATACTAGCTTTATCTAGAAACCCAATCGAATTTTTAATTTCTCTTCCTAAAAAAAGATTATCAAGTACAGTCATATCTGGCCAAGTATTCATTTCTTGATGAATAAAACTCAGTCCAAACCGTTCTGCCTCTTGAGGATTAGAAAATGTTTTTTCTTTACCATCAATAAAAATAGTTCCTGAAGTAGCTGGAAAAAGTCCAGTTAAAATATTCATTAAGGTTGATTTGCCTGCACCATTCTCTCCCATTAAAGCATGAACTTCTCCTGAATTAAGAACCAAATCAATACTTTCTAAAACACGATTATTCCCAAAAGATTTTGAAATGTTCTTCATTTCAATTTTCATAGGCAACTCCCTTCTAAATAATAACTCCTGATTGCAAGATTATATTCGAATATGGTGTATCTTCCCCAGTGCGAATAACTGCCTTAACTTTAGTATTCATAGCTTTCAATTCTTCATGACTAATATATTCAATAATTATATTCGATTCTAAAAGATCTAGAACTGCTTGCCACTGTTCTTTGTTTTTTTCTTTAATTTCTTCTGCTAAAAAAATTTTTTCAATAAGTACATTATCTGAATATTCTTTTAAAACTTCTAAAAAACTTGGGCTACCTTTTCTTAATGCTAAATCAATTTTATCAACACCTTTTGGAACTGGCAATCCTAAATCTCCGATACAAACCAAATCCATATGACCTAAATCATCAGCTAGTTTTGCTAAATTACTATTTAAAATCCCATATTTCTTCATATCCTGAATGCTCCTTTATTTCTTTCAAACTCGGCATGCCTCCTTGCGCTCCAAATCTTTGAACAGAAAGATGTGAAGCAATCGTTGCAAAGGACAATGCAACATTCATCTCTTTTCCTTTTGAGATAGCATAAGCAAAAGCACCATTAAACGTATCTCCTGCTCCTGTAGTATCAACTACTTCTGCTTTTATGGCAGGAATCTTCTGAACTACTGTCCCATCATAATAAATAGAACCTTCAACTCCTAATGTCACAATCATTTTATTAGGATAAATTTTAATAATTTCTTCTAATTTCTTATCTGGAAAAAGCTCTGAACATTCATGCTCATTAGGAGTAATAAAATCACAAAAAGGAATCATCTCTATGTCTGTTTCTCTAGCTGGTGCAGGATTGTAAAGCACCTTAACTTTATTTTCTTGACAAAATTTAGCTATACATAAGTTGGCTTCATGTGGTATTTCATTTTGTAATACAACAATACTTGCATCACTAATCAATTTCCACTCATTTTTCCAATCATTTGTTTTAACTAAATTATTCGCTCCGGGATAATAAATAATCCTATTATCACCTCCATATAAAGTAATTTGTGCAACTCCTGTAGATTGTGGTACCGTTCCCACATGTTCTATAGAAACATTATTATTTTGCAGATTACCTAGTAAATCTGCTGAAAAAATATCTTCCCCAACGTTCCCAAATATGTAAATATTATCTTCTACACTGGATAATCTACCAATAGCTACAGCCTGATTTGCACCTTTTCCCCCTGGAACTATATTAAATGAATCCCCAAAAATCGTTTCACCTCCTTCTGGAATTCTTTTTGTTCTCATAACTAAGTCCATTGAAATACTTCCAACAACAACAATTTTACTCATTACTTTCTCCTTAATGTATTTCTTTCTACGTATCTAACAGGTAGTTTAATTTTAACTTCATCTATAGAGAACTTATTTGCCATATTATAGATTAGCTTTGCAGCCTGTTCTCCCATTTTATATGATGATTGGTGAATAGTTGATAAAGAAGGGTAAATAAATTGACTAAGTACAATATCATCGTAACCAATAATTTGAATATCATCTGGAATTTTTTTACCAATTGCTAAAATTTCATGAATATAAGCTATCGCATGAATATCAGAAGGTGCTATAATACTATCAATATTTGGATTTCTTTTTAGATTCTCTTTAGCTTCTTTTTGAATTTTTTCAAACTCAAACGTTTCACTTTCTTCAATACGAATCTCTAAAGATTTATCCCTCAAATAGTTTAAACTTGCTTCAAATCGTTCCGCAATGTTCTCAGCTTTATCATCTAAAACTTTAATAATCATAACTTGCTTAGCGCCAGCTTTCCAAATTGCTTTAGCAGCCAAACGTCCACCCAACTGATTATCAGAAAAGACACCGTAACCTGTATCTTTACTAATCCGGTCAACCACAACAACAGGTAACGTCAGATTTGGAAATTCCTTTGTAAAGTCAAGTGTCGTTATAATGCCAGCTGCATTTGTTTTTAACAAAAGGTTTATATATTCTTCTAACGAATCATGATCTGAAATAGTACCAACCATAATCCTATAACCTTTATCTTTCAAATATGATTCAGCCCCTCGAACCAATCTTGGGAAGAAGGGATTAGAAATATCTGGCAATAAGAGTCCTACCATTTGATTTTTTTTAGTTTTCAAAGATTGTGCTAATACATTCGGCGTGTAATTTAATTTCTTGATAGCATTTTTTATCTTTTCCCTAGCATCATCTCCGACATAGCCTTTTTTCGAAATATATCTTGAAACTGTTGATTTTGATACTCCAGCTTCTTCAGCAACCTGTTTTATTGTAGTCATCACTCCTCCTTTTTATATTATGGAACCGTTCCCTTATTTATATAGTAAGCGTTTTCTTTGTTTTTGTCAATACTTTTTTAGAAATATTTTAAATTTATTTTAGAGTATTTACTTTTTTCCCTAATCTTCTATTACTATTAGGCAGGAAACACAACAAGACCTCCACTATATCGAAGAGGCCTTGGACCAACTTGGTTATTTAGTAAAAGACTAAAAGATTTCCTTCTCCCAGCCATCTTCTGTACGGTGGTGATAGAAAAACTCTGATTTGTCAGGAGCTTCCATCATTTCCATCAAAGGTAACATATCATACGCCAGATCTAAGTTTGGAAGCTGGTCTTTTTGCACCCAAGAAACTTCTTCAAATCCAAAAAGTTGAGACTTTTATATAGAACCAGCTGGAGTATGCTCTAAAGACTATCCGCTTGATTGTATATTGAAAAGCTTCTCCTTAATTTTACTTTCGAGCAATAAACATACCATATTCTTTAGGAATAATTAACTCACCTTTATAAAAATGTACTTCTAATCTTTTACGAATGACTTTTTCTTCTAGCGAACCTATTTCTGAAATTCCTTTAAAGGATTGGATGTATTTAACTAGATCATCTATGCTAGTTACCTGTAACTCATCATCATAGAGTAATGTATCGACAGAGTTAAAATACCTACTCAGGTACCTTTTGCCATTTTGTAAAGTAAACGTTTTATTTTCCAAATCTTGATTAACATCATCTTTAAATAAACTTGACAAATAATCTACAACTCCATTTTCACCAAATGTAGCACAGTAAAAAATTCCTCCTGTTTTTAAGACTCTATTCACCTCAGAAAGAGCTTTAGGAATATCATTGACATGATGTAGAAGCATATTAGCAATAACAATATCAAACGTTTCATCCTCAAAAGAAATCTTTTGAATATCCATTATTTCATAGTTAACATTGTCTCTATTTCCAATCACTGACCTCGTTGTTCTCACCATATCTTTAGAAAAATCTGTAATAACCAACTGCTTCATTTTATCTATAGAATCACTATTACTTTTCCACAGTTCTCCTGTACCACATCCCAATTCTAGAACCTTTACTTCATTAGTGATTTGGTAGTTGGAAAATATCCAATTGTTAAATCCTAATTTATTTTTTGAATAGTTCTTATGCAATTCTACTCGAATATCAAGATTATCATGACTTTTATATTGTTCAATTACTTTATCATCCATTTTCTGATACTTCCTTTCATATTTTAAGATTATACCATAAAACAAAACACTCTCCGATTTCAACATTGAAGGTGGAGATTGTTCAAAATATAGATCGAAAAGAATAATAAGAAATTTAGAGATATTCAGTTGACTTACACCACCATACTTAGCCTATATTTCAGTACCTTACTTTAAAAGATAACACCTATCGACTAATCATAGAACTAAAAAGTTTCTTTCTCCCAGCCATCATCTGTACGGTGGCGGTAGAAAAATTCAGATTTGTCAGGAGCTTCCATCATCTCCATCAAGGGTAACATATCATAGGCCAGATCCAAGTTTGGAATCTGGTCTTTTTTCACCCAAGAAACTTCTCCTTCATCTGAAGAGCGAAGGCTACCAGAGAACTCAGTCGCCTTGTAACAAATGACAATATAGCGCCCACCTGTATCCAGAGGCCAATTTTTAATGCCGACAAGTTGAGGATTTTGGATAGTCAACCCTGTTTCTTCATAGATTTCACGAATGACAGACTCCGCAAAAGCCTCACCATTTTCAACATGACCTCCAGGAAAGGCATAACCAGACCAGCGATTAGTTTCAGGAGAGCGATACTGCATAACCACGCGCTGGGTTTCAAGATCTTCAATCAGACAAATGTTTGTTAAAATCGTTAATTGGGAACGGGACATAAATTTACTCGCTTTCTAAGTTATTAAAACATATCTTCGTTATATTTTACTTCGGACTTCATGATAAAGGGATTGAGCAATTCATTTTAATCTCACTAAATTCTCTAAAACACCTTCTGCTTTAAGTTATCATCAACTCAACGATAAGGAATTTTCGAACTTTCTATCTCTATATCAGGATTAGCAAGTTTGAGATAAGGAGCAATATAATCTGCATCCGTAACCTTTGGTCCTAGAATAACTTTTGAGTATTTCAAAGGAAGTAAATTGATGTATACAAATAAATCATATCTGCCATTGTCTTTCGAACTTAATACAATATACTTTCTAAAATCTTTATAGTTAACTTTATCAAAAACTTCTAACCCAATTTCTTCTTTCTTAAAGTACTTCTCATTTGATGAATCATTAGCATCTCTTTTAATAATATTTTGTATAGCTGTATCATCTAAATTAATTAAAATGCGATACTCTATTTCATACTCATAGTCTTTAACTTTGAAAAGGTAAGAAATCTTCTTCAATTTCTCAGCAAAACTTATCAATTCTTTTTCAGCTTCCAGCTCTTGCAATTTTTCAAATAGCTGTTTTAAATTATCAAGAGATTTACCAACATCTGTTTCTTCTTTATTCTCGGACATTAAATCTAAATAATGAACTTTAACAAACTCTATCGATTTATGAGCAACTATATCTTCAAGATAAGACAGATCATATTCAAGAAATGCTCCCTGAGATGAATCAGCATATTCCTTCCACATAGGTAAACTATCAGATACCGTGGTTAGAGAAGATATAAAAACATTGGAAGTTTGATATTGTTTGAAAAACGTATTATCTATACCCAAATAATCATATATTACTCTTCCTTCCATCGGGTCATTTAACTGTTTTAGATTAGTCAGTCGTAAAAATGGAGGTTGAGTTTCAGAATTGTTTTCATTTTTCCAGTCTGCTTTTATAAGAAAATTTGTTAAAGTATCAATCTTAGTATAATGTCCAAAAGAACCTATTTTTTTCAACTCTTCAGCGTCAACAGTTAATTTAGAACGTATATAGGAGATAACATTATCTGCTTGTTTTAAAAGTTGCTTAGCATCTAACGAGGAGATTGATTCTGAATAACTTTTCTCATTCGAGTAAGCATTATCATACTTCTCAATTAACTTAATTGCTTGATCTCGAATTATATCAGAATTATTTTCTTCTGCTATCTTTCGAACAACATCAATCGAATCATTAATTACAACATCAAAGTGTCTTGACACAAAATCTAGATAGTCATCAATATCTTCAGCTTGTGGATTATCAATAAAATATTTATTTATTATCTTTAAGTGCTCAAATTGAAAAATTGAAACAAGCTCATCTAATCTAAAATACCAATATCTAGTATAATTAAAATCAATATTTTCAAAATCAATATTTTCAAAATCAATATTTTCAAATATAAAGTTGATGAACGGTTCTAATTCACTTTTAAAATAGTTCCTTCTTTCTTCTGGTAAACTTTTCTGTCTAAATAGTGGAACAAAAACTGAAAGCAAATCCGAATAAATCATTTTACTATTCTCTAGATTATCTTTTAATACTAAATCAATAATTTTAAAGAAATAACTCTCATTTTCAAACAATATAGAATATTCTTCATATTCTTTTGGTTCAAATAAATAATAATAAAGAGAATCTAAATACCTAAAGCATACACTCCAACTATATACTTGTGAATTATTTGATAGTATTTTATTTATGGACTCTAAAATCTTTTTTTGGATAATTTTATCAATCTTCTCTTCAAAATCACTAAAAATATAAAGAACAAGTTCAACACATTTCAATTGTTCTTCTTCAGATAATTTTAAATATTGATTTATAAAATTTTCAAGTTCGGATTTCAGTTTTTCTTCATTCAAGGAATCAAAATGATCTTCTAATTCAGATTTACTAAATTTACCTGTAAAATAATTTAACTTTTCCATTTTGTCTCCTTCCAAAACCTACCCCAACGCCTTGACTTCCAACATCATATCACGAATCTGTGCTGCTAGTTCAAAGTCAAGCACTTCAACGGCTTCTTGCATTTGTTTTTCTAGTTTCTTGACGAGTTCTTTCCGCTCTTGTTTGTTGAGGCTATTGATATCGACTTCCTTGTCCTCTTCCTTGGCAACTGCCTTGGTTACAGCAATCAAATCACGAATTTCTTTCTTAATGGTTTGTGGAACGATACCATGTTCTTCATTATAAGCCATCTGAATTTTGCGACGACGGGCCGTTTCATCAATAGCACGTTGCATAGACTGAGTAACGGTGTCCGCATACATGATAACATGCCCTTCGCTGTTACGAGCAGCACGTCCAATAGTCTGGATAAGGCCACGTTCGTTACGAAGGAAACCTTCCTTGTCAGCATCAAGTATCGCAACTAAGCTAACTTCTGGAACATCAATCCCTTCACGGAGGAGGTTGATTCCAACCAAGACATCAAAGACACCCAAACGCAGATCTCGGATAATCTCTGTCCGCTCTAAAGTCTTGATATCCGAGTGCATGTACTTAACCTTGATACCCATTTCTTTGAAGTAGTCGGTTAAGTCCTCTGCCATCTTCTTGGTTAAGGTTGTGATAAAGGTACGCTCATTCTTCTCAACACGGGCATTAATTTCACCTAAGAGATCATCAATCTGTCCCATAGTCGGACGGACTTCCACCTCTGGATCCAAGAGTCCCGTTGGACGAATGATTTGCTCAATCACTGTCTCAGTCTGTTCATTTTCATAATCACCTGGTGTCGCTGAAACGTAAACAATCTGATGTACATGACTTTCAAACTCCTCCCGACGGAGAGGACGATTGTCCAGAGCAGACGGCAAACGGAAACCATAATTAACCAGCATTTCCTTACGAGAGCGGTCTCCATTGTACATGCCCTTGATTTGCCCCATGGTCATGTGGCTCTCATCAATCATAATTAAGAAATCATCTGGGAAGAAGTCGAGAAGGGTATAAGGAGGCTCGCCCTCACTCCGTCCATCCATGTGACGTGAATAGTTTTCAACCCCATTTGTATAGCCCATCTCACGCAGCATTTCGATATCGTACTCTGTCCGTTGTTTCAAGCGCTGGGCTTCAAGTAGTTTTCCTTCCTTTTCAAAGATAGCTAACTGCTCTTCCAACTCGGCCTGAATCTTGGCAATAGCATCCTCCATATGATCGTCATTGGTCACAAAGTGAGTCGCAGGGAAAATCGCCAAATGATCCACTTCTCCCAAGACCTGACCTGTCAAAGCTTCAACCTCACGAATACGGTCAATTTCGTCTCCAAAAAATTCTACTCGAAAGGCGTGTTCATCACGGGAGGCAGGGAAAATCTCCACTACATCCCCACGAACGCGAAATCTTCCCCGTTGGAAATCAATATCATTTCGCTCAAACTGGATGTCAACTAAGTCATTCAAGAGTTTATCACGAGAAATTTCAAGACCTGGACGGAGACTAACGACACTATCAGCGTATTCCTTGGGCGAACCCAAACCATAGATACAAGAGACGGAAGCCACGACGATAACATCATTGCGCTCCAAAAGAGCCGAAGTAGCTGAGTGTCGGAGCTTATCAATCTCGTCATTGACAGAGCTATCCTTTTCAATATAGGTATCACTGGAAGGGACATAGGCCTCAGGTTGGTAATAATCATAGTAGGATACGAAGTACTCAACAGCATTTTCAGGGAAAAATTCCTTAAATTCTCCATAGAGCTGTCCTGCTAGAGTTTTATTGTGGGCGATGACCAGAGTTGGTTTATTGACTTTGAAAATGACCTGACTCATGGTATAGGTCTTCCCTGTTCCAGTCGCCCCCATCAGAATCTGAGCTTTTTCTCCCCCCTCGATATTATCAACCAACTGCTCAATAGCTTGAGGTTGGTCTCCTGAAGGTTGATATTTTGATACTAGTTTAAATTGATTATCTGTAATGCGGTTAATCATAAGAATCCTCTCTCCATGTGCTATTCCTATTTTAGCATACTTGTAGCATTTTCACGAAGAAAAGGACGGACCGAAGTCACATCCTTTCATTTTCTTTCTTTAATTGATAGCCAAGATAGACAATCAGTAGTAACAAGACTAGACTTGTCATGATAGAACCTTCTATGCCAAAAGAACCACCTGATAGCCAATCTTGATTACCTTGTGGTAAAAAGGTCATCAGAGATGTTCCTGACGGCTGACCACTAACTAAAATCCCAAAGAGATTGCCCTGAGCAAAATTCCAAGCCCCATGAATACCTGCAACACCCCAAACAGTATCTGTTTTGAGGAGGTAAAGTGACATGGCAACTCCGAATAAAAAGAGATTCACTAGAGATAAAGGTGTAAGACCAGAATTGCCCATATGAAGCAGGGTAAAAAATATGCTAGATATGACAACAGCAAGTTTTAGATTGGTTCTTGAGACCAATTGAGGAAGGAGCCAAGCACGGGCCACCACTTCTTCTGTTGTCCCCTGTAAAATCCAAAATGGAATGGTAAAAATAACAAAGGAAAGCGAATAAGGATTTAAGTGAATAAACTCCAAACGATATTGCCCCAAGGCCACTAAACCTAACAAGGTCAGAAGAAAAAGTGCCAGACCTAGACCAAATCCCTTAAAAAGATTGCTTAGGAAATTCTCTCTATAAAATCCCAAGGTTCGAATAGGTCTTTTCTCAACTTTTCTAGTCCATCTGAACACAGTGTTGAGAACGAAACCAAAGGCCAGTAAATCTAAAATTAAATGAAAGTCACTTGTTTTATCCATCAAGCTCTGCTGCAAGGTCTGCAAGTAGGTAGCAAAAGCTTGACCAGCCTCTCCAAAATTTCTAGCAAGTCCGATGAGAGCTAACAAACTAATACCATATAAAGTATAAGCCACAAACTCTCCTATAAAGACAAAAGCAAAGGCTAACAAGGGGCTTGTGTAAATGTTTAAACTCATTTTTGAAGCTTGGAAGTCTTTAAATATTCTTTTGTTCTTCATATCCCTATCCTCTTTTCTTCTACTATATACTATTATTATAGCACTTTATAGTAGCAATTCAAGCAAGAAAAGAAAAACAATGTTACATTTTCTGACACAGAAATATAAAAATTTGCCTTTTTTTACTTTTTCTGATATAATGGGAAAATATTCGGAAAAGGAGACTAAAAATGAAGAAAAAATTTCTAGCATTTTTGCTAATTTTATTCCCAATTTTCTCATTAGGTATTGCGAAAGCAGAGACGATTAAGATTGTGTCTGATACCGCCTATGCACCTTTTGAGTTTAAAGATTCAGATCAAACTTATAAAGGAATTGATGTTGACATTATCAACAAAGTCGCTGAGATTAAAGGATGGAACATTCAGATGTCCTATCCTGGATTTGATGCAGCGGTAAATGCGGTTCAAGCTGGTCAAGCTGACGCTATCATGGCAGGGATGACAAAGACGAAAGAACGTGAAAAAGTTTTCACCATGTCTGATACTTACTATGATACAAAAGTTGTCATTGCTACTACAAAGGCACACAAGATTAGTAAATATGACCAATTAACTGGCAAAACCGTTGGTGTTAAAAACGGAACTGCTGCTCAACGTTTTCTTGAAACAATCAAAGATAAATACGGCTTTACTATTAAAACATTTGACACTAGTGATTTGATGAACAACAGCTTGAGTGCTGGTGCCATCGATGCCATGATGGATGACAAACCTGTTATCGAGTATGCCATTAACCAAGGTCAAGACCTCCATATTGAAATGGACGGTGAAGCTGTAGGTAGCTTTGCTTTCGGTGTTAAAAAAGGTAGCAAATACGAGCACCTGGTTACTGAATTTAACCAAGCCTTGGCTGAAATGAAAAAAGATGGTAGTCTTGATAAAATCATCAAGAAATGGACTGCTTCATCATCTTCAGCAGTTCCAACTACAACTACTCTAGCAGGATTAAAAGCCATTCCTGTTAAAGCTAAATATATCATTGCTAGCGATTCTTCTTTTGCACCTTTTGTTTTCCAAAACTCAAGTAACCAATTTACTGGTATTGATATGGAATTGATTAAGGCAATTGCTAAAGACCAAGGTTTTGAAATTGAAATCACCAACCCTGGTTTCGATGCCGCTATCAGTGCTGTTCAAGCTGGACAAGCTGATGGTATCATTGCTGGTATGTCTGTCACTGATGCTCGTAAGGCAACTTTTGACTTCTCAGAATCATACTACACAGCCAATACTATCCTTGGTGTCAAAGAATCAAGCACCATTGCTTCCTATGAAGATTTGAAAGGGAAGACAGTTGGTGTTAAAAACGGAACTGCTTCTCAAACCTTCCTAACAGAAAATCAAAGCAAATACGGCTACAAAATCAAAACCTTCGCTGATGGTTCGTCAATGTATGACAGTTTAAACACTGGTGCCATTGATGCCGTTATGGATGATGAACCTGTTCTCAAATATTCTATCAGTCAAGGCCAAAAATTGAAAACTCCAATCGCTGGAACTCCAATCGGTGAAACAGCATTTGCCGTTAAAAAAGGAGCAAATCCAGAATTGATTGAAATGTTCAATAACGGACTTGCAAACCTTAAAGCAAACGGAGAATTCCAAAAGATTCTTGATAAATACCTAGCTAGCGAATCTTCATCTGCTTCAACAAGCACTGTTGATGAGACAACTATCTGGGGCTTGCTTCAAAATAACTACAAACAACTCCTTAGTGGTCTTGGTATCACTCTTGCTCTAGCTCTTATCTCATTTGCTATTGCTATTGTTATCGGGATTATCTTCGGTATGTTTAGCGTTAGCCCCTACAAATCTCTTCGTGTGATCTCTGAGATTTTCGTTGACGTTATCCGTGGTATTCCATTGATGATTCTTGCAGCCTTCATCTTCTGGGGAATTCCAAACTTCATCGAGTCTATCACAGGCCAACAAAGCCCAATTAACGACTTTGTAGCTGGTACCATTGCCCTATCGCTCAATGCAGCTGCTTATATCGCTGAGATCGTTCGTGGTGGTATTCAAGCCGTTCCAGTTGGTCAAATGGAAGCCAGCCGCAGCCTGGGTATCTCTTATGGAAAAACCATGCGTAAGATTATCTTGCCACAAGCAACTAAATTGATGTTGCCAAACTTTGTTAACCAATTCGTTATCGCTCTTAAAGATACAACTATCGTATCTGCTATCGGTTTGGTGGAACTCTTCCAAACTGGTAAGATTATCATTGCCCGTAACTACCAAAGTTTCAAGATGTATGCAATCCTTGCTATCTTCTATCTTGTAATTATCACACTTTTGACTAGACTAGCGAAACGCTTAGAAAAGAGGATTCGTTAATGGCAAAATTAAAAATTGATGTAAATGATTTACACAAAAACTACGGAAAAAATGAAGTCCTAAAAGGAATTACGACTAAGTTCTATGAAGGAGATGTTGTTTGTATCATCGGTCCTTCAGGTTCTGGTAAGTCAACTTTCCTTCGTAGCCTTAATCTTTTAGAAGAAGTTACGAGTGGTCACATCACTGTGAACGCTTATGACTTAACTGAAAAAACAACCAATGTTGACCACGTCCGTGAAAATATCGGAATGGTGTTCCAACACTTCAACCTCTTCCCTCATATGTCTGTATTGGACAACATCACCTTTGCTCCTATTGAGCACAAGTTGATGACTAAGGAAGAAGCTGAGAAATTAGGAATGGAGTTGCTTGACAAGGTTGGGCTAGCAGATAAAGCTAATGCTAACCCAGATAGCCTATCAGGTGGTCAAAAACAACGTGTGGCTATCGCTCGTGGACTAGCAATGAATCCAGACATCATGCTCTTTGATGAACCAACTTCTGCCCTTGACCCTGAGATGGTCGGAGACGTACTAAACGTTATGAAGGAATTGGCTGAGCAAGGTATGACCATGATTATCGTAACCCATGAGATGGGATTTGCCCGTCAGGTTGCCAACCGCGTTATCTTTACTGCAGACGGTGAGTTCCTAGAAGACGGAACACCTGATCAAATCTTTGACAACCCACAACACCCACGTCTGAAAGAGTTCTTGGACAAGGTATTAAACGTTTAAACTTAAACTGTAAGGATTTCCTTGCAGTTTTTTTCTATCTCGTATTGGATTTTTTGATTTTTCGGAAAATTATGTTAGAATTAAATTTATGAAATGAGATTTCCTCATACCTAGCAAGACTAGGAATAAAAATAGAAATTAGGTAGCTAGATGTCATCTAAGGTTATTGTTACAATTTTCGGTGCGAGTGGAGACCTGGCTAAACGCAAGCTCTACCCTTCCCTTTTTAGACTATATAAATCCGGCAATCTTTCCGAACACTTTGCCGTTATTGGAACTGCTCGTCGTCCTTGGAGCAAGGAATATTTTGAATCTGTTGTAGTCGAATCGATCCTTGATTTGGCAGATAGTACTGAACAGGCTCAAGAGTTCGCTAGTCACTTCTACTATCAAAGTCATGATGTCAATGATACAGAGCACTACATTGCTCTACGTCAATTGCAGGCTGAACTAAATGACAAGTACCAAGCTGAACACAACAAGCTCTTCTTCTTGTCTATGGCTCCTCAATTCTTTGGAACTATCGCAAAACATCTCAAGTCTGAAAACATTGTGGATGGTAAAGGTTTTGAGCGCCTAATCGTTGAAAAACCATTTGGTACAGATTACGCAACTGCAAGCAAGTTGAATGACGAACTCCTAGCAACATTTGACGAAGAACAAATTTTCCGTATCGACCATTATCTTGGTAAGGAAATGATCCAAAGCATCTTTGCAGTTCGCTTTGCAAACTTGATTTTTGAAAACGTTTGGAACAAGGACTTTATCGACAATGTTCAAATTACTTTTGCAGAGCGCTTGGGTGTAGAAGAACGTGGTGGCTACTATGACCAATCTGGTGCCCTCCGCGACATGGTCCAAAACCACACTCTACAACTCCTTTCTCTCCTTGCTATGGACAAGCCAGCAAGCTTCACAAAAGACGAAATTCGTGCTGAAAAGATTAAGGTCTTTAAAAACCTCTATCATCCAACTGATGAAGAACTTAAAGAACATTTTATCCGTGGTCAATACCGTTCTGGTAAGATTGATGGCATGAAATACATCTCTTATCGTAGCGAGCCAAATGTGAATCCAGAATCTACAACTGAAACCTTTGCATCTGGTGCCTTCTTTGTAGACAGCGATCGATTCCGTGGCGTTCCTTTCTTCTTCCGTACTGGTAAACGACTGACTGAAAAAGGAACTCATGTCAACATCGTCTTTAAACAAATGGATTCTATCTTTGGTGAGCCACTTGCTCCAAACATTTTGACCATCTATATCCAACCAACAGAAGGTTTCTCTCTTAGCCTAAATGGGAAGCAAGTAGGAGAAGAGTTCAATTTGGCTCCTAACTCACTTGATTACCGTACAGATGCGACTGCTACTGGTGATTCTCCAGAACCATACGAGAAATTGATTTATGATGTCCTAAATAACAACTCAACTAACTTTAGCCACTGGGATGAAGTTGGTGCGTCATGGAAATTGATTGACCGTATCGAAGAGCTATGGGCTGAAAATGGTGCCCCACTTCATGACTATAAAGCTGGAAGTATGGGGCCTCAAGCCAGCTTTGACTTACTTGAAAAATTCGATGCCAAATGGACTTGGCAACCAGATATTGCCTACCGTCAAGATGGTCGTTTAGAATAAAAAAATTTCCTGCAAGTTTATGCCTTGCAGGATTTTTGCTTCTGATCAGATTAAGCCTTCCAAGAGACCCTTCATAAAGTTTTCATTAATATTCTTAATAAAATTAACAGCAAATTTATAGCACCAAGTATAGATAAAACTGAAAATAATTTATTACCTGTTTTAGGCAAATTTCTTTCAATTCTTTTTGGATATTGATGAATCTTTAATTCATTATTTTTTTCAATCATATCAGAATTAGCATTTTCAAACAAATTACCTTCACCATATGGACTAAATCCATTATTTTGTAATGCATCCTGAACATATAATTCCATGTTTATACTTTCACTATTATTCTTATCCGGAGATTGAACAGCAGTTGAATTTTCACTGTCAGTCTTATCCGGAGATTGAACAATATTTATATTTTCATTGCTAGTCTTATCCGGAGATTGAACAGTAGTTGAATTTTCACTGTCAGTCTTATCCGGAGATTGAACAGTAGTTGAATTTTCACTGTCAGTCTTATCCGGAGATTGAGCAGCAGTTGAATTTCCACTGTCAGTCTTATCCGGAGATTGAACAGTAGTTATATTTTCATTGCTAGTCTTATCCGGAGATTGAACAGTAGCTGAATTTTCACTGTCAGACTTATCCGGAGATTGAACAGTAGTTGAATTTTCACTGTCAGTCTTATCCGAAGATTGAACAGCAGTTGAATTTTCACTGTCAGTCTTATCCGGAGATTGAGCAGCAGTTACACTTTCATCTATTGGCTGGTTATTTGATAATGAGTTTGTTGGTAATACATTAGCATCATTTTTTGACTTTTCAACATTATTAATACCATGAATTGATAATGTTGACTCTTTTTCACTATTAATCGTATCTAGGGATGAAATTTCTCTTCTATTAGCTACTCTTAGAATCGGAGAAGATTCTTTAGGTATATTCTCAGAATT
>NZ_AICU01000038.1:0-44974 GCF_000257865.1 Streptococcus mitis SK575
TCGTTTCATCTTTACCTGTGAATGTTAAATCTGTGTTTTCTCCTGTGTAAACATAGATTTGACGTTTGGCAGCATTTGAGTATGGAACTTCAACTGTTGGAGCTACTACTGCAGTTTCTTTAGTTACAAATTCTGACAATGGTTTCTTATCTTGAGAACCATCTTTATAAGTAACTACTAAATCATTTCCTACCTTCTCGATAGTTTTTATTTTAGCATCCTTATCCTCAACATTTTTACCTTGGTCTTTTGCTAAGTTTGCATCATTATTAGTTTTAGAAAACTCAATTTTAAGTTTTTCTTTAACTTTAGCAAATTCTGCATCTGTTACTGCAGATGGATTAGCTACTACTACTTTTTCAGTTTCTGCTGGTATTGTAATATCATATTTTTGAGTTTGTGGCTTAAGCATGACGCGGAATGAACCTGGATCAGTTGCATTTGAAGAACCTACTGCTCTATTTTCGATAGATGCTCCATCAGCATCAGTTGCAGTAGCATAACGCCATCCTAAAGCCATACCTTGTGGGTTCTCTCCTTTAGTTGCTGCATCTAAGGTTTCTTGTTTCAAACCATCTGTTGCTGCTGGAGTACCTCTATAAGTAATCACCGCTGGATTTGTATCTGTTGCTGGTGTCTCAGCAGTAATTTTATTCGCTGTATATCCATATTGAGCGTTAATTTTATTTTCTTCACCTGCAACTGGTTTAAATGGTTGGTTTCCTCCACCGTTTACAGTAGCACTTGCAATTTTTCCACTATCATCTTTGAATTTGATATCGAATGAATTTTCTTCTCCACCATATACATAAACTTCTTTAGTAGCTTTATTTGAGTATGGAATTTCTACTGTTGGAGCTACTGCTGGAGCTGCTGGGGTTGTTGGATTAATTAGATATGCTGCTGCAATCTTATCTTTTGATCCATCAGGATAAGTGATAGTAAGGTTACCCTTTTCATCTACACTGTATTGTGAATCTGCTGGAAGACTTGGGTTAGCAGCTTTAACAGCGGCGATGACCTTGTTCTTGTCATCTTCACTAAGATTATTAGAATCCGAAACATCTAGTTTTGTACCTGCAACTGGCTCATATTTCTTAGCAGTCTCAAGAACATTTACTATAAGTTCTCTGTATATCGTTGTTGGTTTATCTCGATTCTTCGCATGAAAAATAACACTTGTACTTCCTGCTGGCTGGTCCATTGCAACAGTACCACTATATTTAGCATCACGTTGTCTAATCGTAGCTCCGTTTGAAGATCCTAGGTATCCCCCTGATGGCAATACGCCTTTTATAGCTGTCGCATTTTTCTCAACCGAAAATTTCTCTAAAGCTGTAGCTTGAGCTACAACATCAACATCAATTTTATCACCAGGATATACTGTAATTTCTGACCTACTTACCAATAGTCTAGTATCATCATTACCAGTCACGCCACCATCCTTAACAGTCACTGGTGAGGCTGTAACCGTAATCGGTGCACTCTTAGCTGACTCTTTACCACCTACTGGTGTTGAAGTCGCTGTAATCTCTCCTGCTGGAAGACTGTTTGTAGGGTGAACAGTTGCTACACCTTGGGCATTAGCTACAGCTTCACCGATTACGACACCATCTGTGTTGTAAAGCTTAACAGTTGAACCTGCTGGTGCTTTAACTGTCACATCAGCTGGAGTACTTGCTTTGCCTGCCAAATCATTGACAATTTCTGGACCTCTAGTCTCTGCCTCTGCTGCTGGTTTGTTAGTCGCTGCACCTGCCGCTGGCGTGCTTGGTTTTGGTGCTTCTGGTTTTGGAGTAACTGGCTTAGCTGGTGCTACTGCTTCTTTTTCAACAATTACTTTTACAGGAACTTCTTTTGTAGATGTATCCGGGTAAGTTACAACTACTGTTGCTGGTTTTTCACCTGGAGTTTTTGTATCAACTGTATCCTTGTACTTAACTGTTGTTCCTTGTGGAAGAGTGTCAAAGTTTCCAATTGATTTTGTCGCATCTGGTTGTTGTCCAGCTTTTACAGTTTGATTTTTCGCTGTTGGTTCAGGGGAAACATCAGACTGCCACATTTTCACAGGGTTAGTTGCAATGTTGGCGAAACCTGCATTGGCACCAGCAGTGGCGCTACGCATCATACCAAACACAACCTTCATATCTTTTAACTGTTCGTTAGTTGTTGTTTCAGGAACTGCAGTTCTAAAACTCCATACATAGCCATCATACCCTGAACCACCCGTAGTCGAACGATCCACAATCAAACGTTTGTCATTCAAGGCAGCACCGTATACTAACTGTTTAGTTCTCGGAGAAGAATCAGACGACGCACTCTTGAAATATCTGTCCTCCTGACCGGCAAGTTTTTCGATGGAACGGCCATAGAGAGTACTTTCCCAACCAGATGCCAGAGCAAAGGTATCTTTTTTGTCTAATGGTAATCCAGCAGCTGTAGCTGGTGCTGGATTTTCAAACGTTACAGAATTACTCAACGCTGAACCATCAGGTTTTATACGTTGAACTTTTCCATTTATAAATTTAGGGTTGATTGGAGAGTTATATTTTGCACGTGTAATGCTAGTTGGCATATTAACTTCTGCAGGAATTTGGATGAAATTTCGATATACATCTCCTCCATCTGTATTATACGTATTAGCTAGATTTTCTGCATGATCATTATAAAAGACAAGCCAATCTAATGAAGTAATCTTCCCACTATTGTCTTTATTATATTTAACTTTATAATTTGTAACTCTAGAAACTACATTAACAGCGTCATCTGTAGACGTGTATCTATTAACATCATTAAGGATATAGGCATCACTATGACCATTTGCGGCTGCATTTGTACCTTCTGAATAGGCAACTTCCGCTCTAAAAGCATTATTTTTATCTAATGCTTTACCGTTACGTGGGTCGTTAGATCCTGTGTTTTCGATTGAGTTAGATTCTGATTTTTTCTCAGTATTTTCTGCTTTTTTACCTACAGTTTCTTTTCCGTTAGTAGTGTCTACTGCTGGTGTTTCTTTTTTCTCTACAGGTTTATTTTTTAATTTAGTGTTAGCTGTAGTTACAAGTTTATTGTAAGCTTTTGTGATTTCATCTTGAGTTGTTGCGTTTGCTAATGTAGCTTTTGCAGCTTCTAAGTCAGCTTTTAATACCGCAACACTCTCTTCTGTTTTGTTATCATACGTTCCGTTAGCTAATTTTGCTTCGATTTCTGCAATGTAGTTTTCAAGTTTAGTTTTATCTAAAGCTTTAACTTCTTTTGCAGTTTCTCCATCAAGTTTTGCAGCTACTGCTGGTGTTCCAGCAACTTCTGGCTTGTTTTCTGCTACAGCAGGTGCCTCATAAGTTCCTGCTTCTCCACCGTACCCAGGCTTAGCCTCCTCAGCTTTTGAACCACTCTCTACAGTCGTTTCCTCTGCCGTGTTTGCATGGACCATTTGAGTAGCTAAGCTAGCTCCGACCGCAAAAACAAGAGAACAACCGAATAGGAAATGCTTTCCTTTTTTGATCATTCTCCAGTTCTTTTGCTCTGCATTTTTACGATTAAAATACATTACATTTTCTCCTTTTGATTTCTAAAAAATAGCATGTAATACACATACACATACACATACACATACACATACACATACACATACACACACACATACACATACACATACACATACACTCAACATTATAATTTATATAAGCAGATTTGTCAATTATATTAATTATTATTTATAATTTTCCATTATTTTCAGAATATTCCAGGATTTAAAGCATTTATTATATTATAATGTTTCAATAAAAATGAAATACCTCTTTTCTTCAAAACTATGATAAATTCCATTTTTTGAATACTTATAAAGAATATATTGATTTCACCTACAGCTAACTCATCTCTTTTGAGTGTCAAAAAGTAGAGAACTATGAAAGTAAAGCTTATCAGATACCAATACTCTTCGAAAATATCTTCAAATCACGTCAGCTTCCATCTGCAACCTCAAAACTAGTGTTTTGAGCAACCTGCAGCTAGCTTCCTAGTTTGCTCTTTCATTTTCATTGAGTATAAACTATGGTCAATAAGAAATCATTCTCTCTGACCATCTCTTTGAAGCATTACAAGCCGTCTAGGGACCTGCATTTTTGCCTCATCAAAAAAAGCCCCATACTATCTGTTATTCAGGAATTCCCACTACAGATAGTATAGAGCTCAAGCAGCAGTTACAAAAACTGCAACTGCTTTTCTATTCTTGCATGGTGTAACCGACACCACGCACGGTTTTAATGTAGCTTTTTTGACCTTTTACATCAAGCTTGCTACGTAGATAACGGATATAGACATCCACGATATTTGTTTCGGTCGCACTTTCATACTTCCAGACACTTTCCAACAACTGCTCACGAGTCAGAACTTTCTTGCTTCCCATAAGAGTAGCTAAAAGGTCATACTCACGACGGGTCAGAGCAATCATCTCCTCACCACGATAAACAGTATGATGCTCTACATCCATACGCAGATTGCGGTAAGACGTTGGAACCTTCATCTGACTACAGTGTTGGTCTATAAAGTCCCGACCTCGGAAAATCGCTGAAATACGAGCTACCAGATTCTCAATAATAACTGGCTTATAGATGTAAGAAACGGCAAAGCGTTGGATTGTCTCAATCTGATCTTGCAATTCTTCGCGATGGTCCAAGACCATTATCACTGAAGCTGGCTTAGTCCGACTCAGCTTCTCTGCAAAATCCTGTGCTGTCATATCCCCCAGACGAGCATTCAATAAAATCAAGTCATAGTCTGTCTGAAGAGCCGTGGAGAGGGCTTTTTGCCCCTCCTCAACCTGATCAACTCGGTATTGCTCTTTTTGGAGTTCCAAACTTAAAAAATGAGCTAGATTTCGTTCTTTCTCAAGTAATAAAATCCGTTTCCCCATGGCAGACCTACTTATTTTTCGTCATACCAAGAGTAGTGGAATGTTCCTTCTTTGTCTTTACGTTGGTAAGTGTGGGCACCAAAGTAGTCACGTTGCGCTTGGATCAAGTTAGCTGGAAGGTCAGC
The DNA here is from genome assembly GCF_000257865.1 of Streptococcus mitis SK575. Lineage (GTDB taxonomy): Bacteria > Bacillota > Bacilli > Lactobacillales > Streptococcaceae > Streptococcus > Streptococcus mitis_CQ. Next base: position 5,041 of record NZ_AICU01000038.1, read on the forward strand.
TGAACGGTAGCTATCAAAATAAGTAATAGCTGCTGAGAATGTTGGTACTGGTACACCAGCTTGAACAGCAAGAGCTACGATATCACGCACTGCTTGTTGGTACTTAGCAGTAACATCCAAGAAGTACTCATCCAAAAGAAGGTTCGCAAGGTCTGCATCACGATTGTAAGCATCTGTAATCTTTTGCAAGAAACGAGAACGGATGATACAGCCATCACGCCAGATAGATGCGATGTCTGCAAATGGCAAGTTCCAGTTGTTTTCTTTAGAAGCTACACGCAATTGAGCAAAACCTTGTGCGTATGAAATGATTTTTGAGAAGTAAAGGGCTTGACGGATCTTTTCAATCAACTCAGCCTTGTCTCCTTCAAATTTGAAGGCAGCTGGTTTTGGAAGAACCTTGCTAGCATGCACACGTTCTTCTTTGTAAGTTGAAATGTAACGAGCAAATACTGACTCAGTGATGAGTGACAATGGCACACCAAGGTCAAGTGATGATTGACTAGTCCATTTACCAGTTCCCTTGTTACCTGCAGCATCAAGGATGTAGTCTACGATTGGTCCATCTTGACCTTCGTCGTCTTTACGGCTCAAGATATCAGCTGTGATTTCGATCAAGTAGCTGTCTAATTCGCCCTTGTTCCACTCAGTAAAGATTTCAGCCATGTCTTCTGCAGAAAGGCCAAGCAAGTGTTGCATCAAGTCATAGCTTTCTGCGATTAATTGCATATCCCCATACTCGATACCGTTGTGAACCATTTTTACATAGTGACCAGCTCCATCAGGACCGATGTAAGTCACACATGGTTTACCATCTTCTGGTGCTTTAGCTGAGATTTCTTCGAGAACATCCGCAACCAATTCATAGGCTTCTTTTTGTCCACCAGGCATGATAGAAGGACCTTCAAGAGCTCCTTTTTCACCACCAGAAACCCCAGTACCGATAAAGTTGATACCTGAGTTTGCCAATTCTTCATTACGACGGATTGTATCTTTGTAGAAAGTGTTTCCTCCGTCGATCAAGATATCACCCTTGTCAAGGTGTGGAAGAAGGGCTTGGATAGTAGCATCTGTACCAGGTCCAGCTTGAACCATGAGCATGATACGACGAGGTTTTTCGATTGAGTTTACAAAACTTTCAACGTCATAGCTTGGTACAAAGTTCTTTTCAGGATGGCAAGCAATTACATCTTCAGTTTTTTCTTTACTACGGTTGTAGATAGCAACTGTGTAACCACGAGATTCAATATTAAGGGCAAGGTTACGACCCATTACGGCCATACCTACGACACCAAAGTTAGCTTTTGTCATTTGACACTCCTCTTGTTTAATTTGTTTTATTTTATCATTTTTACTTTTGAAAAGAAAGAATTTTGTAACGGCTACTTAGAAGTCCAAGTCATCCGCATGTCCAGAACCATTTCCAACAAAGTATCCTGTCTTACAGTTAAGGGTAAAGAGATAGGTTCCATCTGGCTTATAGAGGTTGTAATAACCATTGCCATTAACGATATTGACACGTTCAAGGATGTATTGGTTACCAGTGATATAGCCACGTGAACGTGAAGTCGCTAGAATTTGTTCTAAGACACCATCTGCAAAATCCCAGGCAGAGTTGTTACTATCATCAATAGCAGACTGATTATAGGCAACACGACTAGCACTTCTTTGAACAGCAACTCCTGCACTCGAGAGACCCATATTGACTTCACTACGAGAACTTCTAGTTTCATTTGATGCCGTATTTGAACTACTTGGTTTTGTCTCACTAGTCGCATTTGAACTTGCTTGACTTGAACTGCTAGTTTGACTTAAACTTGAGCTAGAAACACTTGTTTGCTGGCTCTTACCAAGGCTAATAGCCTTATCTAGCACTTTATCAATCTCAGTATTGCCAGTTTTAATATCCGTAAATTTAGCATCCGATTTGACTTTGGCATTGGTATCCAAAACACCATCAACAATAGCTGGTTTTTCAAATTGTGCATTGACATCTTGAATGGCCTTGATTTGCGTTGCTAGACTATCATACTTCGATTTGGCAAGGGTATGTTCACGACTACCTTCCAGCTTATCAAGCAAGGTCTTCAGTTGACTCAGTTTATCAAACTGGCTATTTTTCAAAGCCGTTTTATTGCTATCTGTATAAAAGGCATCGTATTGGCTATTAAAATCTTCTAAAATCGGCTGAATATTCTGCTCGCTAGACGATGATTGAGAAGTTTGGATTTCCTGTGTTGAGCGATTCACTTGACGATAAACATAATAAGCAGTTCCAAGGATAAGAACCGCTAAGGTTACCAGAATCCCGTAAATCAACCATTTCTTCTTACTTTCTCCATCTTCACTATCCGGAACTCGAGAAAGTATTGGAACCTCTTCTCCTTCAAACAATTGTACTTCTTCAGTCTCAAATTCTTCAACAGGGAGAACTTCTGAATCGCGTGTGAATTCTAAATCATCGAACTGACTCAAGTCATCTTCTGGTACTGAGGACTCATCTTCTGTTGCCTCACGAATCTCTTGAAGTAAGTCATCAAGAGTAGAGGTAACAGCTTCTTCTTTTTCGACTAACTCCTCTTTTTTGTATTGACGAGTCGCAAACTTATCTGCTTCGATTTCATCTTTATGTTGCTTGACATACTTGTCTAAGATAGAATCTTCAGGCAAGACTCCTGCTTCCACTTCTTCATTTTTACGAATCGCTTGACCAACTGTTAGCTCTTTTGCTTCATCAAAATCAAATCGCGATTCTTGGTTTTCTTTTTTATGACGATTCCGTCTTTTCTTACTCATGAGTATCCCTTTCTATTTTAACTCTTGACGTTTGACACGCTGACCAAAATATTGATACAGATCCACTTTCAAGGTTCCGTTGTATAACTTACGCTTCTTATCTGCTTGGCTACCATACTTACTTTCAAAGGCTTCATCACTAGTCAGGATAAATTTGCTCCAAGTTTTCAGTGGTGCAAATACCTGACCCATCTCAGCATAGAGCTTGGTCACCCCTGCATCATCTGATAAACGTTCCCCGTAAGGCGGATTGGAGATAATCACACCATTGATTTTATCGGAACGCAAATCCTGCACGCGCATCTGCTTAAAAGTAATGTCTCCTGCAACACCAGCTGCCTGAGCATTGGCCTTAGCAATTTCCACCATACGCGCATCGATATCACAGCCCATGATATCCAGTTCCAGCTCACGGTCTACTTTTTTAGCCGCCTCTGTGCGCACTTCTTGAATCAAGCGGTCGCTGACCCAATTCCATTCCTCAAATGCAAAAGAGCGACGAAGACCAGGCGCCATCTTTCTGGCAATCATGACAGCCTCGATACAAAAAGTTCCTGAACCACAGGTCGGATCAATCAAAGGCTTATCTGGATACCAGTTAGAAAGTTGCAAAATAGCTGCCGCCATGTTTTCCTTGATAGGGGCTCCCCCTTTTTCGGTACGATAACCACGTTTAAAGAGGCTAGACCCTGTCGTATCAATCATGACAGTTGCCACATCTTTGAGAATAGAGACCTCAATCTTAAACTCTGGGCCATTCTCCATCAAAGGAACACCTTCTGGACGGGCGTAGTGTTTTTGCAATCTCTTGACAACAGCTTTCTTAGAAATAGCCTGTACACTTGGCTCATTGTGAAGTTTGGACTTAACACATTTTGCTTTTGAAATCGGGAACCGAGCTCCAAGTGGTAAATAATTTTCCCAGTCTAAAGCGAAAACTCCCTGAAACAACTCTTCAAAAGTCTTAGCTGGGAAGGTTCCTACGATAATTTTGATACGATCTGCTGCCCGAAGCCAAAGGTTGGTTTCGATAATCGCTCTCACGTCTCCTTGAAAACGAACACGTCCATTTTCAACCTGACAATCGTAGCCCAGCTCTCGTACTTCTCGTCCTACAACAGCTTCAAGTCCTGCTGCCACAGTTGCAATTAAATTAAATTCTTTTTTCATGTTACAGTCTTGCAAGACCTTTCTATATGTCCACTTTAAAAAATGAGGTTGAGAAAATTTCTCAGCCCCAACCTATATGCAATTTTCTATAAGCCATGTTTTGTTCCAGAAGTGACTAGGACCACTTCCTTCGATAATCATCTGTCTACCACTAACAGCTCTAGCTGATAGCAGTCAGAATACTACGTTCGTTTCCGCGTACTCCATGCCCCGACCAAAATTTGGGTTGCTAGCTTGAGGGGTTTACCGCGTTCCACTCTCTCTGTTTCCAGAAAGACTCCGTCACTGTGGCACTTTCAAGCCTACTCTGGCCTATCCAAGGACTTAGCCATTTCAACTGCCGTAACGATTTCTCGTCCCTAGGCTTATGGTTTCGCCTAGCACAAACACTACAGGCATCACAGCCTGTGCTAGCATGGACTTTCCTCATGAGAAGCAATTCTCCTCACGCGATTATCCAAAAATTGCATGTAACAAGACCTGAATTACAAATCAGTATTGTCTAAAATTTGTTTACCGAATACTTCTTTTTCAAGACGATTCAAGCGTTTCAAAATATCAAAATTCGTCATAGAAGATGAAGCAGCCACATCAATTGGATCTGGGTGACTAGGACTTGGAGCCGAGCTCACTTGCGGTTTACGAGCTAATTCTTCCTTCAAATCCGCAATCTCCTGACGAAGTGACTTGACCAAGGCGGCATAGGTTTCATAATCCTTGATGACATCGTCTAAAAACTCATCAACTTCTACCTTACTATAGCCTCGGACTTCACGTCCAAACTCTTGTTCAAAAATATCTTTAGCTGAAAAAATAATACTTGCCATGTCTCTCTCCATTCTCGCTTGCTAGTATTATTATATAAAAAAAGGCAAACAAAAATCAAGGTCAAAGCTTCAATTTTCGGAAAAATTTTCAGCAAGTTCATTTAATTGATCAAATGTTAATCTCTTTATAAAATAGTCCTCTTGATTTTTCATCTTTTGGTAAAAATAAGCTAGTTTCGTCTTATTTTCTTCATCATAAAAAAGATAAGAACTATTCGTATTTTCCAGTAAAAACTGCTGGTAATCTCTTAGCTGCCCCGCGTGTTCATAGCGAGGATAAGCATATTTGACAAAGTCTACCTGCTTAAAACGGCTCAGTTTCAGCTGATTGGCTTCATTCCAATTTTCCCCATGGGTTTCAAAAGCAAAAATGGTGGCCAACTGAAAACCATATTCGGTTTTCATCTCCTGAGCAACCTCTAAAACCCAATATTCAAAGCCTAAAGTCCCTGTAAATACAAGCCAAGACACCCCATCTGCTGCCATATCCTCTAAATCTTTACGTATCGCTTTTTTAATCAATTTCAGACGAGAATCCTTGTCAGAAAATAAACCCAAATCAAAAGCAGAATATCCCAAAACCAAAGCTGTAGTCATTTTTAACCCTTTCTGTGTAAAATTATGGTATAATAGAGTGATGTTATTGTACCAATAAGGAGAATTATGGTCAACTATCCTCATAAAATTTCATCCCAAAAAAGACAAGCCTCTCTTTCTCAATCCAAAAATTTCGCAAATAGAGGAATGTCTTTTGAAAAGATGATCAATGCTACCAACGACTACTATTTGTCTCAGGGATTGGCAGTCATACACAAGAAACCGACTCCTATTCAAATCGTACGAGTGGACTATCCACAACGAAGTCGTGCCAAGATTGTTGAAGCCTATTTTCGACAAGCTTCAACGACAGACTATTCTGGCGTTTATAAGGGATATTACATCGACTTTGAAGCCAAGGAAACAAAACAAAAACGTGCGATTCCGATGAAAAATTTCCATCCACATCAGATTCAGCATATGGAACAAGTCCTTGCCCAACAAGGAATCTGCTTTGTCCTTCTTCACTTTTCTTCTCTGCAAGAAACCTACTTATTGCCGGCATTCGATTTGATTCGCTTCTATCATCAAGATAAGGGACAAAAATCAATGCCACTTGGATATATTCGAGAATATGGATATGAAATCAAGGCTGGTGCCTTCCCTCAAATTCCCTATCTCAATGTTATCAAAGAACATTTATTAGGTGGTAAAACAAGATGAACAAACAAACTATCCTGCGAATAGCTAAGTATGTGAGTATCTGCTTCTTAACTTTATTTATCACAGCAGTTATGCTGGGAGGAGGCATATTTCTCTATTACGTCAGCAAAGCCCCAGCCCTATCTGAGAGCAAATTAGTCGCAACCACGTCTAGTAAGATTTTCGATAGTAAAAACGAACTGATTGCCGATCTGGGCTCTGAACGCCGAGTAAACGCTCAGGCCAACGAAATTCCTACTGATTTGGTCAAGGCTATCGTATCGATTGAAGACCATCGTTTTTTCGATCATCGCGGTGTCGATACCATCCGAATTATAGGGGCCTTTTTACGTAACTTACAAAACAACTCCCTCCAGGGAGGATCTACCCTTACCCAACAATTAATTAAGTTGACCTATTTCTCAACTTCCACTTCTGATCAGACCATTTCACGTAAAGCCCAGGAAGCTTGGTTGGCTGTTCAATTAGAACAAAAAGCAACAAAACAAGAAATTCTGACCTACTATGTGAATAAAGTTTACATGTCTAACGGAAACTATGGAATGCAGACGGCTGCCCAAAACTATTACGGCAAAGATTTGCGAGAACTATCACTACCTCAACTTGCCCTACTAGCAGGAATGCCACAGGCTCCGAATCAATACGATCCCTATTCTCATCCAGAAGCTGCTCTAGAGCGTCGTAACTTGGTACTTTCAGAAATGAAGGGGCAGAAATATATCAGTGCAGAAGATTACGAAAAAGCTATTAATACGCCTATCACTGACGGTCTTCAAAGCTTGAAGTCAGCCAATAGTTACCCAGCCTATATGGACAACTACCTCAAAGAAGTAATCGACCAAGTCGAACAAGAAACAGGCTACAACCTTCTTACTACAGGTATGGATGTCTATACAAATGTGGACAAAGATGTCCAACAACGACTCTGGGATGTTTATAACACCGACCAATATGTCACTTATCCTGATGACATGCAAGTAGCTTCGACTATTGTAGATGTATCTAATGGTAACGTTATTGCACAACTTGGTGCTCGTCATCAAGCAAGTAATGTTTCATTCGGCACCAACCAGGCTGTGGAGACCAATCGTGACTGGGGTTCTGCTATGAAACCAATCACTGACTATGCTCCCGCTTTAGAATATGGAGTCTATGACTCTACTGCTTCTATTGTACGTGATGTTCCTTATAACTATCCTGGCACTGATACTCCACTCTACAACTGGGATCATGTCTACTTTGGAAATATTACAATCCAGTATGCTCTTCAACAATCACGAAATGTCACAGCCGTTGAGACTTTGAATAAGGTCGGTCTAGATAGAGCTAAAACCTTCCTTAATGGTCTTGGTATCGACTATCCAAGTATGTATTATGCAAACGCCATTTCAAGTAACACAACTGAATCCAACAAACAGTACGGTGCAAGTAGTGAAAAAATGGCTGCTGCTTATGCCGCCTTTGCTAATGGTGGTATTTACCACAAACCAATGTATATCAATAAAATCGTCTTTAGTGATGGTAGTGAAAAAGAATTTTCTGATGCTGGTACACGAGCTATGAAAGAAACTACTGCCTATATGATGACCGAAATGATGAAAACTGTTTTAGCTTACGGAAGCGGACGGGGTGCTTACCTACCATGGCTTCCACAAGCAGGTAAGACAGGTACTTCTAACTATACTGACGACGAAATTGAAAAGTATATCAAGAACACTGGCTACGTAGCTCCAGATGAAACGTTTGTAGGTTATACTCGTAAGTATTCTATGGCTGTATGGACTGGTTACTCAAATCGTTTAACTCCAATTGTTGGAGATAGTTTCCTAGTTGCTGCTAAGGTTTATCGCTCAATGATATCGTATCTATCAGAAGATGACCAACCTGGAGATTGGACGATGCCAGACGGCCTATTCCGAAATGGAGAATTCGTCTTCCAAAATAGTGCCAAGAACACATGGAATAATTCAGTAACACAACAAACACAAACGGTAGAAACTCCAAGCACAACAGCTGAAAGTTCAACTACACAGGCAAGTACGACGGTTGGTCAACAACCACATAATGCCCCAGCAACTGATCCTAACCAAGGACAAGCTGGTCAGGCTGTTCAACCGACACAACCAGTACAACCAACGCCACAAAATCCACAAGTTCAACAGCAACCACAACAGTGAGATGAAAGAAAATCCTGAGAATAAAAACTCAGGATTTTTTCTACAAAAAATTAGCTTCATCATCTCTGAAAGTGAAGGTAGCCATCAATTCATTTTCGAGAAAGTAAAAGAAGTTAGCGAATAACTAACTTCTTTTTATCTTATTTCACATGTTTTGCAAGTTCTTCTTGCGCTTTTTTATTAGATTCTTCTTTTTCTTTCATCCATTTATCTTGGGCTTTTTGGTATTCCTCTACAGTGACTGCCTTGTCTTGAAGTTCAAGGTATTTGTAGCGGAGCGGATCGCTTGTCCCCTTGTTACCTGCGAAAGCGAAAGGTAAAGTAAATGGTACCATCTTAGACAAAATTGGACGCCCTGTACGAGATGTCGTTGGAATGACTAGGGCACTATCTGTCAACCATGCTTGAGCTTCGGCATACTTGTTATAACGTTTTGTAACATCTGTAGTTTCTTCCCCTGCTTCATTGACCATTTTATCATAATCATTGAGACCGACCTTCTTAGCCGCCTCATTGTCTTTTCCTGAATCAAATCCTAGGTAAGTTCTCGTATTTTCTCCTACAGAAGGCTTGATAATGTCAAGATAAGTTGATGGATCTGAGAAATCTGGTCCCCATCCAACGTTATCAGAAATATCCCAATCCTCACCAGCAGCAGTTTGTGCAAACAAAGTTACATTAAGCACTTCATCTTTTTGCAATTGTTGGATATCAATAATGACATTATCAGTTCCTAAAGTCGCTTCCAAGGATTGTTTCATAGATTGGACGCGCTGAACTTTTGTAGTTGCTGTTTGATCAACAGGCATATCTAGGTGAATTGGGAATTGTACTCCCTCAACTTGCAAAGCTGACTTGGCTTTGGCAAATTCTGCCTTGGCTTTTTCTGGATTATAAAGACCATCTTGTGCATCAGCAAGATTAACATCCTTCCATTCATCCCCGTAAGTCACCAATTTTTCTTTGACCATATCGCCAAAGTTTTTACCATCTGATTGAACAAATGTTGGCGGAACAAAGATATTACGTAAGATTTTGCTTGCTCCAGTTTGTCCATTCAGCTGAGAGGCATAGGCTGTACGATCAAATCCAAAGGCAATAGCCTGACGAAAATCCTTGTTTAAGAGAGCCTTTTTAGTAGATGTCTTTTGTTCTTCGCTAGTCTTAGAAGTATATTTATAGGACTGACGGTCAATATTTGTCCCCACTACATAAGTCGTAGAGTCCTGTTGTGTATAGACAATATTGTCCTTCATCTCTTTCTCAAGCTCTGCAAAACTTGCACTTGTTGGATAGAGACGAGCTGCTGAAAGGCTACCGTCTTTAAAGTTTTCTGCAGGTTTACTAGTATCTTGACCGTCCCAGAATGACAATTTGACTTTGTCAATATGGACATTGTCCTTATCCCAGTAGTTTGGATTCTTCGCAAATTCAACAGCAGATTTGGTTACAATAGATTTCAACAAATAAGGGCCATTGTACAAGATACTGCTTGGATCTGTTGCTTTGGCAAAATCATCCCCTTTTGAATTCAAAAACTCTCCATTAACTGGTGCTAAGACACCCATTGTTGTTTTAGAATTCCAAAAACTTTCAGGTTTGTTCAATGTGTATTGAACTGTTTGATCATCAATCGCCTTAATCCCAACTTGAGAGAAATCTTTATTTTCCCCCTTAGCGTAGGCGTCCAAACCTTTAATAGAATCTTGTACCAAGTAAAGGGCTTCAGATTTCTTATCTGCCGCATATTTAAGACCTGTCACAAAATCCTGAGCCTTAACAGGAGCATATTCTTCACCTTCAGATGTGTACCACTTGGCATCCTGACGAATCTTATAAGTGTAGGTCAAACCATCTTTAGAAACTGACCAGTCCTCTGCCATAGAGGGAACAAGATTCCCATAACGGTCATTTTCAAGCAATCCATCAATCACATTACTAGTAATGTTTGAAGTAGCTGCCTTACTGGTTGTTAAGTAGTTGAGATTATCTGGGTCTGTCTCGTAGGTAAATGCAAAGGTCTGTTCACCTTTAGCGCCTGAGCCCCCTGAACAAGCAGCTAAAACACCCGCTGCTAATAAAGTCACTCCCGCAAGAGCCAATACTTTTCTTGTTTTCATAGTCTTCTCCTTTGTTTTTTTATTCATTATAGACCCTTTTTCAAGTCCTTTCAATACAATTTTCTGAATTTTTGAAAATTATTTTTTAAACAATAAGTTTGCAAAAATATGAATAATATCAAAAAATCCCTCAACTACATTACATAGTCAAGGAATTTTTAATACTTTTATAAATGAGAACTGGTGGTCAATTTTACTTATTTAATCTAACTCATTTCTCACACACTGCAAGGCTGCTCCAATTACTTGGTGCATATCGTAATAACGATAGTGTCCTAAACGACCACCAAAGATAACATTCCCTTGCTCATCGGCCAATTTTTTATACGATTTATACAAATGATTATTACGATCATTATTAACTGGATAATAAGGCTCATCACCTTTTTCCCATGTTTTGGAATGTTCTTTAGTAATGATAGTCTTTGCTTGACTCCCAAACTCAAAATGTTTGTGTTCAATAATGCGAGTATATGGGGTATCAGCATCCGTATAGTTCACAACTGCATTTCCTTGGTAATTTTCCATATCCAGGGTCTCATTTTCAAAACGAAGACTACGATACTCTAGTTCACCCAACTTATAATCGAAGAATTCATCAATCATACCGGTAAAGACAATCTTAGGGAAGTCCTTCATATATTGCTCTTTATTCGCAAAGAAATCAACATTTGTTTCTACATCAATGTTTTCATGATCCAACATTTTTTCAACTATCTGAGTATAACCACCAATTGGAATTCCTTGATAGGTATCGTTAAAATAGTTGTTATCATAGGTCAGGCGTACTGGCAAACGGCGAATGATAAAGGCTGGAAGTTCCGTAGTTGGCTTGCCCCACTGTTTCTCTGTATAGTCCTTGATTAATTTTTCGTAGATGTCTGTACCTACAAGAGATATCGCCTGTTCTTCCAAATTTTCAGGAGTTTTACCATTTAAAACCGCACGTTGCTCATCAATCTTAGCTTGTGCTTCTGCTGGCGTTACAACTCCCCAAAGTTTATTGAAAGTATTCATATTGAAAGGAAGGTTATAAATCTCTCCCTTATAGTTTGCAACTGGAGAGTTTGTGTAACGGTTAAACTCTGCAAACTGATTTACATAATCCCAAATCTCCTTATCAGAAGTATGGAAAATATGAGCACCATACTGATGAACTTGAATTCCTTCCTCTTCACGAGTATGGATATTACCCGCGATATGATTTCGTTTCTCAATGACTTTTACTTTTTTTCCTTTTAAGGCTGCTTCATGGGCAAAAACTGCACCAAAAAGACCAGCACCAACGATAAGATAATCGTACATCTTAAGCTCCTTTGGAGTTTATTATCTGCCTCTTTTATTAGACTAGAAAATCATTCTATTGCTTATCTTACTTCTTGTTTGTAAAATTCTTTCAAGGCATCTTGCCAGGTTGGAATGACAAATCCAGTAGCTTTAGCTTTAGAAAGGCTCAGTGTTGAGTTTAGCGGACGTTTAGCTTTTGCTGGAAATTGACTTGAATCTACTGGCTTGATTTCCACATCTGTATCTTTCAAAATTTCAACTGCAAAATCATACCAAGTTGTGTCTTCTGTTGCATCATTTGACAAATGATAGTAACCAAATTCCTTGCGGTTTTCAGCCAGGTAGGTCATGAACTCAGCCAAGGTACGAGTCCAAGTCGGACGACCGTGCTGGTCATTTACAACTGTTAAAGTCTTATGATTTTTCGCAAGATTTTGCATGGTAAAAACGAAATTTTTGCCATAATTTCCAAATACCCAGGCAGTACGGATAATATAGAAATTAGACACATGCTTCTCAACTAACTCTTCCCCCATACGCTTAGTGCGTCCATATTCTGTCTGTGGATCTGGTCGGTCATCAACTTCCCACTCTTGTCCAACTGGTTTCTTACCGTCAAAGACATAGTCGGTAGAAATATAAACTAGAGTTGCACCATGCTTTTCAGATGCTTTTGCGACATTCTCTGTCCCTATAACATTGATGGCAAAGTCCAATTCTTTTCCTTCATCCTCTGCTGCATCAACAGCGGTGTAGGCTGCACAGTGGTAGACTAAAGTTGGTTTCACCTCTTCAAAAACTTTCTCAACCATTTCTGCATTGGTAATGTCCATTTCAGCCACATCTACTGCTACGTATTCTTCATTACGCTCATCCAATAAATAACGAAGTTCAGTTCCTAATTGACCATTTGCTCCTGTAATTAAAATCATATCTATACCTTTCTAATTTGTAACTCTTTCCACTATAGCAATAAAAAGCAGTTATTTCCTGCTTTTTATACTGTAATAATCTCCTGAGTCTTAGCATAATTAGCTTCAACAGCTTCTTTCTCTGCTTTCCACCATTCTTGATTATCTGTATACCACTTGATTGTTTCTTTGAGTCCAGCTTCAAAATTGGTAAATTCAGGTTTCCAGCCCAACTCATCACGGAGTTTACTTGCGTCAATCGCATAGCGAAGGTCATGTCCTGCACGGTCAGTCACATGATCATAGGCATCCTCAGCTTGTCCCATTTTCTTAAGGATAAGTTCCAAAACTTCCTTGTTATTCTTCTCGCCATCAGCCCCAATCAAGTAGGTTTCACCAATTTTCCCTTTTGTCAATATTGTCCAAACACCTGAAGAATGATCATTAGTATGAATCCAGTCACGAACGTTCTTACCTTCACCGTAAAGTTTTGGCTTGATTCCACTTAGGATGTTAGTAATCTGACGTGGGATGAATTTTTCAATGTGTTGATAAGGACCGTAGTTATTTGAACAGTTAGAAATCGTTGCCTTGACACCAAATGATCGTACCCAGGCTTTGACAATCAAGTCTGAAGCGGCCTTCGTTGATGAGTACGGAGAACTTGGGTTGTATTTTGTTTCAGCAGTAAATTTCTCACCTGGTCCTTCACCATGACCTGGCAAATCCTCACGTAGAGGAAGATCACCATAAACCTCGTCTGTAGATACATGGTGGAAACGAAGATCGTATTTACGTGCTGCTTCCAAAAGAGTATAGGTTCCGATGAAATTTGTATAGATAAATGGTGATGGATCATTCAGCGAATTGTCATTGTGGCTTTCCGCTGCATAGTGAACGATAGCATCTGCTTGAGCAGCCAACTTGTCTACCAACTCCACATCAGCAATGTCACCAACAACTAACTCAACACGATCACCTAAAATTTCCTCAATATTAGCGCGATTTCCAGCATAAGTCAACTTATCTAGGACTGTCACGCGAACATCTGGACAGTTCTCGTAAACATAATGGACAAAGTTAGAACCGATAAAACCAGCTCCACCTGTCACGATAATATTTTTGTATTCAGTCATATTCTTTCCTTTTTACAAATCTTCTTTTTTCAAAGGTTTTACATCCTTAAGTAGTGGATGATTTTTATCTGCTTCTGAAACCTCTGCTTCTGCAAGATTTTCCCATTCAATACCAAGGCTTGGATCAGCGTAGTTCACAAAGGCATACTTGGGTTTGAGTTCAAGAGCCCAGTAATCATTGACCAGATAACTATAAGAAACTGTATCTGATAGGACTTGGAAACCATTAGCCACACCTCGAGGAACAAAAATTCCCTTGCTTGCATCAATGACCGTCTGATAGGTATTCCCAAAGGTTTCACCCTCGCGTAGATCAATCCAAGAACCCAGAACTTTCCCATCATCTGCTACAGAGATGTACTTATCCCAAGGTTCTGCGTGGAGGCCACGGAGAACATTTTTACGTGAGAAGGATACATTGTTTTGCAATTTTCCTTCTGCAAAGAAAGACTCTGGGAAACCAAGGGGGAGCATTTTTTCCTTTTGGAAATTTTCTTTAAACCAGCCACGATTATCACCATGAACAGGGATATCAAATTCCAACATGCCTGGAATAGCCTCAACCTTGCGAACCGCAAGCGTCTTGCCGAAAAATTCATCTGTCATCTATGCTTCTCCAATCAAACGGAGCAAATACTGCCCGTATTCATTTTTCTTAAGTGGTTGGGCTAAAGCCAATACATCTTCGCGACTGATATAGCCCATACGGTAAGCAATTTCTTCTAAGTTTGCCACCTGAACATTTTGCATCCGTTGGACTGTTTCGATATACTGTGAAGCCTCTAGTAAACTTTCATGAGTTCCAGTATCTAGCCAAGCAAAGCCACGTCCCATAACCTCAACGGATAGATCTCCACGATCTAGATAAGCCTTGTTAACATCTGTAATTTCCAATTCACCACGCGGGCTTGGTTTAATACTTTTAGCAATTTCTACTACATCATTATCGTAGAAATAGAGACCTGTAACTGCATAATTTGAACGTGGATGCTCTGGCTTTTCTTCGATAGAAATAGCGTTCATATCCTTGTCAAACTCAACAACGCCAAAGCGTTCTGGATCCTTCACATGATAGCCAAACACAGTTGCTCCTGACTCCTTACTAGCTGCCTTTTGTAGCATTTTAGAAAGGCCAGGTCCATGATAGATATTGTCGCCTAAGATCAGAGCAACTCTATCATCACCAATAAATTCTTCACCAATAATAAAGGCTTGTGCCAAACCATCTGGACTCGGTTGCTCTGCATAAGACAATTGAATCCCCAACTCAGAGCCATCTTGAAGAAGCTCTTTGAATCGATGCAAATCCTGTGGAGTTGAGATAATCAAAATATCTCTAATCCCAGCCAACATCAATGTTGAAAGTGGGTAGTAAATCATCGGTTTATCATAAACCGGCATCAGTTGCTTTGATGCAGCTCGAGTCAAAGGATACAAGCGAGTTCCTGAACCACCCGCGAGAATAATACCTTTCATAGTGGGGTACCTTTCTTTGTTGTTTTAGAGTCAATTACTATTAATTGTGTACTGCTCTAAAAGAAAAACAATCATCACATTTTTCATATTATCATCTAAAAAATACAGAAAAACTCTTCTTTATCTATAAAAATTCACTTACTTCATATTACATTTAGCATGAAATAAGCGAATTCTACTTTGTTTGCATACAATTAAAAATCAATTCCTAAGAATGTTTCAAATAACTGTGTAAGAGGCATAATTTCACCATTTCTTAGTTTTTCAATGCTAAATTACATAGTAATCAGAGATCCATTAAAAATCTCTAACTTCCTCATCGTAAAAAAATGACAATAAGATACTTATTGATTTCAATTCATTAACAGAATACGAACTAGACAAGTGAGTTCGTCTCCTTAACAAACACTTCCAAGCGTTTACTTTCCTCATTCAGTCATCGTAATCTACAACTTACATCATCAGATAAGTCATACTCACCATTTATAATAGGTAGAATATATTGTTTTCCTTCTTCAGTCTTCTCTTCAATAAGCAAATTTTTAAAAATTACTGCCATTATTATCACCTCGCTGCAATTGTTAAAGTGTTGTTGCTTTATTCTATCAAACATAAGGCGCAAAAACAAGTCATAATCCGATAGAATGGCAATCCCCTCTACTGTCAAAGAAGCCATTTCTATCGAATTCGTTCAATTTTATTCCTGTTCTATTAAGAATTGATTATTTTATTAAAAATATACAATTCAGTTTTTCCGCCAAACTATTTTATCCACTATCCCTGTATAGCTCTGTATTATCTTAACAACTTTAGTAGAGACATTTTCCTCAACATAATCTGGAACCGGTAATCCAAAATCCTCATCTTCTGCCAAGCTAACAGCAGTTTCAACTGCTTGAAGAAGAGAATTTTCATCAATACCTGCCAAAATAAATCCTGCCTTATCTAGGGACTCAGGACGTTCTGTACTTGTACGAATACATACAGCAGGAAAAGGGTAACCTTGACTAGTAAAGAAACTACTTTCTTCTGGTAAAGTTCCCGAATCAGATACTACAACAAACGCATTCATCTGTAAACAATTATAATCATGGAAGCCTAGTGGCTCATGCTGAATCACACGTTTATCTAATTCAAAACTGCTCTCTTTTAATCTTTTCTTAGATCGAGGATGGCAAGAATACAAGATTGGCATATTATACTTTTCAGCTAATTTATTAATTGCTGTGAAGAGAGAGAGAAAATTTTTATCTGTATCAATATTTTCCTCACGGTGAGCTGAAAGTAGGATATATTCTCCTTTTTTCAATCCCAAACGTTCATGGATATCTGAAGACTTAATGGCAGATAAATTTTTATGTAACACTTCTGCCATAGGAGAACCAGTTACGTACGTGCGCTCTTTAGGTAAACCACACTCATGTAAATACTTTCGAGCATGTTCAGAGTATGCTAAGTTAACATCTGAAATAATATCAACAATCCGACGATTAGTCTCTTCGGGCAAACACTCATCCTTACAGCGATTGCCAGCCTCCATATGAAAAATTGGAATATGTAAACGCTTGGCAGCAATAGCTGATAGACAAGAATTTGTATCCCCTAAAATCAATAAAGCATCTGGTTTAATTTGATTCATCAATTTGTATGAAGTATTGATAATATTCCCTACAGTAGCACCAAGATCATCTCCGACAGCATCCATGTATACATCTGGAGTGTCTAAACCTAAATCATCGAAGAAAATACCATTTAAATTGTAATCATAGTTTTGTCCAGTATGCGCCAAAACAACATCAAAATACTTTCGACATTTAGTAATAACACTACTTAGACGTATAATCTCTGGACGTGTTCCCACAATAATCAATAACTTAAGTTTGCCATTATCTTTAAAACGAATATCACTATAATCTGTCTTAATTTTCATTTATTTCTCCACTTGTTCAAAAAAAGTATCTGGATGGCTAGGATCAAATGACTCATTAGCCCACATTACAGTAACTAGATTTTCTGTATCGGAAAGATTAATAATATTATGTGCATAGCCCGGTATCATATGTATTGCCTCAATCTTATCGCCCGACACTTCAAAGTTTAGAATAGGATATTCTTGTCCGTTTTCATCCAGCCCTATCCTACGCTCTTGTATTAAAGCACGACCAGAAACAACCATGAAAAATTCCCACTTAGAATGATGCCAATGTTGCCCTTTGGTAATGCCAGGTTTGGAAATATTGACAGAAAATTGACCTGCATTTTCTGTTTTTAATAGTTCTGTAAAACTACCTCGTTCATCTATATTCATTTTTAGAGGAAACTTAAACTTATCTACTGGTAAATAAGATAGGTAGGTAGAATACAATTTCTTTTCAAACGATCCTTGAGGAATTTCAGGCATAACTAAACTATCAGGCTGTTTTTTAAATGTTTCTAATAGAGAGACAATCTCTCCTAAGGTTGCACGATGAGTCGTTGGTACATAGCAGTAGTTTCCTGATGGGCTAGGTAAGATTTGTAATCCATCTAGATTACAACGATGAGGATTTCCTTCCAATGCAGTTATACACTCTTGTATCAAATCATCAATATATAGCAACTCCAATTCTACACTTGGATCATTTACTTGAATAGGCAAATCGTGAGCTAGATTATGACAGAAAGTTGCTACAGCAGAATTATAGTTAGGACGACACCACTTCCCATAAAGATTTGGGAAACGGTAAACTAAGACAGGTGCTCCCGTTTTCTTTCCATATTCGAAGAAGAGTTCTTCCCCTGCTAGCTTAGATTGTCCATATACAGAGTTCGAAAATCGGCCTTCTAAACTAGCTTGAGTAGAACTCGAGAGTAGAACAGGACAAGTGTTTTCATACTTTTCTAAAATCTCCAATAATCTACTTGAAAAACCGTAATTTCCCTCCATAAATTCATCAGGATTCTGTGGACGATTGACACCAGCTAAATGAAATACAAAATCGGCCTTCTTACAATATTCTTCTAATAAAATCGGATCTGTATCACGATCATACTGAAAAATCTCTCCAATCTCTAAATTAGGACGAGTTCTATCTCGTCCATCTTTCAAAGCTTCCAGAGTACAGATAAGATTTTTTCCTACAAATCCTTTCGCTCCTGTGATTAAAATATTTTTAATCATGCGCCCCCCTTGTTTTATATGCTATTTTAATAGTCAACTCTCTCGACAATACAATGATACATTATATATCCTTGATAATTTTAATGTATCTTAAAAGATTTTACAGCTCTTCATCTGCTACCATATCACGAATTGCTGTCTGTATTTCATCTAATTCTAGCAACTTTCTTTTAACTTGCTCTACATCCATCAAATCAGTATTATTACTATTGAATTCTGTCAACAAATTTCTATTCGTACTGCCATCTTTGAAATACTTATCATAGTTAAGATTACGATTATCACTAGGAACTCTATAAAAATCACCCAAATCAATTGCATTTGCACACTCTTCATTAGTTAGTAGTGTTTCATACATCTTTTCTCCGTGTCTAATACCTATAATCCTAATATCTTGTTTTGAGACAAAAATTTCTGATACAGCCTTAGCTAAAACTTCAATCGTACATGCTGGTGCTTTCTGAACTAGTATATCTCCAGATTTTCCTTCTTTAAATGCAAATAAAACTAAATCTACTGCTTCTTCCAATGTCATGACAAAACGTGTCATGCTAGGTTCAGTTATTGTAAGATCATTTCCTTGCTTAATCTGCTCAATCCAAAGAGGAACTACAGATCCACGGCTACACAGAACATTCCCATAGCGAGTAACACATATCTTTATATGCTCAGGATTTACCGTCCGTGACTTAGCAACAGCAATCTTTTCCATCATAGCCTTGGATGTTCCCATAGCATTAACAGGATACGCCGCCTTATCTGTAGAAAGACAGATAACTTTCTTTACACCAGCTTCGATAGCTGCAGTAAGGACATTCTCAGTTCCCAAAATGTTAGTTTTTACTGCTTCTACAGGGAAAAATTCACAAGAAGGTACCTGTTTCAGAGCAGCAGCATGAAAAACATAATCCACACCATGCATAGCATTTTTTACCGAAGCCAAGTCCCGCACATCTCCGAGGTAAAAACGGATTTTCCCAGCTACTTCTGGTGCTTTTACCTGAAACTCATGACGCATATCATCTTGTTTTTTTTCATCTCGCGAAAAGATACGAATCTCTGAGATATCTGTTTCTAAAAAACGCTTGAGAACTGCATTCCCAAATGAACCTGTCCCTCCTGTAATTAGAAGAGTTTTTCCTGTAAATTGTGACATATTATTTTCCACCTTTGGTCTTGTTTAAATCTTCTTTAATCTGTGTAGTAGAAATTTCTTCAGTACGAGGTAAATATACTACTTCTACGCCCTCATCTTTCAAAAAATCAAACTTACCTTCCCAATCATCACCAATAACAAAGATATCAGCATAATACTTCTTTACATCTTCTCGTTTTTGTTCCCATGAAATCTCAGGAATTACCAAATCTACATAACGAATAGATTCAAGCAAAATTTTACGTTGTTGATAATCAAAATATGAAATCTTATCTTTTTGAAGATTAAATTCATCAGTAGATAGACCTACTATTAAATAATCTCCCAAATCTTTAGCACGCTTCAATAAATTGATATGACCGTAATGAAGCAAATCAAAAGTCCCGTAAGTAATCACTCTCTTCATTTTTCTTCCTTTCCATATGTTCCTAAATCAATCAAATATGGTCTATGCCCAACACGTTCTTCTAAAGGTGGTAGCTTCATGTACTCACCATAATGTGTAGTCAAGTATTGATGAAAATCACCAGGTAATAAAATTGTGATTTCTTCAAATTTATGTTCAATTAAGGGATATAGTGTTGTTTTTAGAACATACTCTACATTTCTTACCGGAAAATCTAAACAAGCCAATGCAGATTGATTTGTTCCATTATATAATCTAGAAAATTGATCAATTTTTTTGAGTATTAAACTTTTAGGAATTAATCTTAAGCTATAATAAATGCATCTCCTTAGAATAGCTTTTAAAGCTTGAATCAAATTCTCAGGAGCCTTAGAAACAGTTGGCAACATCCTCATCACATATAACTTTTTATAAAACTGTACCGCTTTAAATTGTCTCTCATTTTCTGACTCATTATCTGGAACCTCATCAAATGGAAAAATATCTACATAAATACCACTTTGTGTTTTTAAATTCCTTTGGGCATACTCTAAGAACAAAGTCCCTTTTAACATTAGTTTACTGTAAGAATAGGGTGATTTTCTATCAGAGGAGGGTGATTGTAAATAAAACTCTTCTCCTAAATACTGTTCAGCTACTCTCAAAAAGTTATCATAATTCTCACGTGTCATACCAACATCAATATCGTCATCCCATGGTATAAATCCTTCATGACGTATTGCTCCAAGAGCACTTCCACCAATTAAAAAATACTCTATCTTTTCTTTTTTACATATTCGAATAATTTCTTTTAATATTTTGAGTTCAAGCTTCTGAATCATATCTAATTCATCTGCGCTGTAATTAATCATTTAAAATTCCACTTTCTAAAGAAATAGCTACACCGTATTTCTTTATATTTTTATATTATAGACCACTCTTGTAATGTTTGCAAAGTACAGACATAAAGAATATAAAATCAAAATCAGTTAAATAAATTTGGCAAAAGCGCCTCATAAAAATAGAGAACATTTTCTCTTAGATACCACCAAAAACAAGTAGCACCTACAACTCCGAAAATAATATAAAGTCCGTTCTTTAATTTTATAAATGATCGTTGCATAAATGGTTGTAAAGCTGCAATGGCTATAAAATTTAAAACAACAGTAAAAATTAAATAGCGAGTAAATGCTGTACTAAACATAATTAGGGGTAAAAAAATTGTACTAAAAATGCTATGTTGATACGCCAAGTTTATAAAATTGGTCACTTCCTGAGGGACATTTGAAACTGTTTTTGCAATCTTTCTGAGGTTAATACTAATTAGTAGATTAAAAACATAGTAACTATCATATAATATAAAACCAAGACGAGTCGATTTCGCTGTATAATACATAACACGACTTTTGGTTGCCTCACTCCCTAGCAGTTCAAATATTTTAGTCAAGTAGCTAGAATTATTACCTACCAATAGATTAATAATAATTAACACTGTAGATATAAATACCAATGCCCATAGCATCTTACTAGTATTTTTTTGTCTATAAAAAATAACAAATGGTAAGAAATAAATAATAGATCCATGAAACAGAAACGCTATGAACATCAATCCTATGAATATGAATCGATGATTTTGTGAAAGATAATAGTGTGCTATAAGTGCTACACTAGCTGCTAAAAAGAATCTTAGAACTTCTAAAGTATAAAAGAAATAAAAAAGAGATAATAATAAAATCAGAAGATTATAATTACAATTCAATTTTTTAGCAACAAAATAGAAACATGCTGAGGAGAAAAGGAAAATACATGCTAAAAAAACTTGAAAAGAGATGGAGTGATGTGAAAACCAATCTGCAAAAAAATTATACGCATGGTCTGAAAAATACAGACTACTTTTTCCTACAGCATATCTTGCACGATAATGAGTTAAATCTGAAAATCCTTCTCGGATATTTCCTGCATAGATTAAAAACAAAATCAACCAAGATAAAAAGGCTAGGAAATTTATACGCATCCTATTGACAACGACTAATAGATTTGTTAAAAAACTTATATAAAATAAAGCTGAAATCATCTACTTTTTTTGAATCCTTTCTTTACAAAATCTAATGCTTGAAAAACAAATACATCTCGCGTCAACAAGCTCAAGCCAAAGTAAACTACTATCCCAAGAACGATTTGCTTAATAGTTGTTCCATAATTTGCTGGATATCCTCTGAAGGGAACAATAATAATTATCCCCATTATCATAGAATAAATAAGATATTTAAATAATGACTTCAAAATAGGTAAAACAGGTATATCCTTTGACATTATATAGTATTGAACTATAACAGAAGAAGTAAGTGATACTATAGTCGCTAAACAAACACCTACTACTCCAAACATTGGAGCAAGTAACAAATCTAATAGAATATTTAAAATTGCAGCTAAAGTATTAGAAAAGAATAAGACTTTTGTTTTATTAACTGCAACAAAATACTGACTACCTGAGACTCCTAGTAAAGCATTGCCAACAGCAATAGGAGCAAGCCATTTAAGAGCATCTATAGATGGCATAAAACTTTCGCCTAAAAACCACGGAACAAAAGTATCTGCAATAGCATAAAGGCCAATCGACAATGGAACAGCTAAGAACAAAGAAAATTCAGCTGCAGTTATCAAATACTTTTTCATATTGTCTAACCGTCTATTACGAAATTCATTTGCTATTCGGGGCATCATAACAGAATTTAATACTACTATTAAAGAAAGTGGTATCTGTATAATCTTCTCTGCATTACTATAGTAAGAAACATTGCTGATTCCCGAACTTAAAGACCCTAGAACAATTTTATCAGCAGATAACATAATTTGCATGATGATACTTGGTAAAAATAGTTTGAGACTCCCTAAAATAATCTCCGTAAAACGATGAATATTTATCTTTGGTCTACTAATAAACATCCTTAGTTGACTATAAGCTGATAAATTAGCTACTAAAACAGAGAGTCCATATATGAGTACATATAGAGTTAAATCTGTTTCGCTTTTTACAAATAAGAAGGTCGCTATCGTAAATAATAACTTAGCAATAATGTTTTTTAAGACAACATACTGCATTTCCTCTAAGCCACGATAGAACCAAGTACAGTCAAGAATAGATCCGAAAAGCCAAATAGAGAACAGCTGAAAATAAACTTGATAATTTGAATTTATGTTAGAAAAAATGTATAAGAAGAATAGTGAAAAAAATCCTAAAATAATCTGAATAGCTAAAATACTCCAAAATGCCTCTGATAGTTCCTCTTTATTATCTCTAGTATAGGCACATTCGCGATTTCCATAGTGACCAATACCTAATAAACCTAAAGTGTAAACCAAAGTAACGATTGAATTGACATAATCATAAATTCCTAACTGGTGTGCGCCTAATACTCTAGCAACATATGGAGTAATCAATAGTGGCAATATTAAAACTACCACTTGATAAATTAAGTTATATAGATAATTTTTAGAAATTTTACTCAAAACTCTTCTCTCTCATTATTTTTTCAAAAACACTAATATATCCGATAATAAATTGCGGAATGTAGGATAATAAGTATAATACTTCAATTGGAAATGAACTATTTGCATCAGAGTACCATCTTTTAAAATATCTCTACGTCTCTCAAGAACCATTGCCATATTTTCAAGTTGAGAAATTATTTTTATATCTAAATGTTCTTTACGAGCCACATCAAGTAAGAAAACTGCAATTTGATGACTCGTATCCACTTCAACAACTCGCCGTTCACGATTAAGAGATTGCTTAGGAGCAGAAGCACTTGTTTCGTGGCGACGAAAATGTATTAAGCGTTTTAAGTATAGATATAGAGTTCCTCTTATCATAGCTAGATTCCATAAAATATTATCATGGCCAAATCTATCTATATCATACTTTTCTAACAGAACTATTAACTCACGCTTAACTGCAAAAGTACATCCTGGTCTCATAACAGAAATACTCTTGTTTTTTAACGAAAACGGGACTACAGCACCATTATCTAACTCAACATCCTTAATCTTGACTTTATCATTTCTACCAAAATCGAGAATCTCATAGTTACTAGCCAATAGTTCTATTGATGGCGATTTATGAAACTCTTTTACCATCAGTGAAATTTTATCTTTATTCCAAATATCATCTTGATCACAAAGAAAAACTACATCTCCTGTTGTCTTTTGAAGCGCTTTTCTAAAGTTTTTTCTCCAACCTATATTAGATGAGTTTTTAATCAATATCCAATGATCGAGATGATACTTCTGAATATACATATTAAGTAAATCAACTGTATTATCTGTTGAACAATCATCAACAATAATAACTTCATCAGCCATTAAACTCTGAGTACGAAGCGATTCTAGCTGCTCTAGCAGATAATCTGCTCCATTATAGGTTGTCATTGCAATAGATATCCTCATTTTTCCTCCATAAATTTCAAATGCTCTTCAACCATTGTTTCGATAGTGTAGTTTCTAATGGTAGATAAAGCATTTTGAGATAATTGAACTCGTAATGAGTCATCTTGTAATACTTGGCTTAACTTTTGAAAAATAGCTTTCCAGTCATCGACCCTATCAATAACATATCCATTATAACCATTCGAAACAAGTTCAATTGCAGCAACACATGCAGATGTAGAAATAACAGGAAGTCCCTGCGACATTGCCTCGTTTACAACAAGTCCCCAAACATCCGACTTTGTTGGTAAAACAAATATATCAGATAGCTTGTAGTATTGTTTCAGTTCAGATGTCTGTAAAAAATCAATAAAATGAAAACGGCTATCTTGTCCAATAAGAGTAAGCAAGTATTGTTTGTATTCACTATCGGGACTTGGCCCTACAATTAAACATTGTACATTGTCTGATAAATTCTGAACAGCCTTGATTAGAACATCCACACCTTTACCAGGGATGATTCTACCAACAAATAAAATTGTTTTCTTAGTTGGACTGAATCCCAGTTTCTTTCTTAAAAATTGTTTTTCTTTCTCATCGACAATTTGATATCGTATGTCTTTCTCTGACAAGGAAGTAAATGAATACCGATAAATATTTTCTTTATTCACATGATAATGCGCTAAGAAATCATCACTGGACTGACTTGGGCTAAAATAATAGCAAGGTTTTGTAAGAATAAATTTTTTAAACTGGTATTTTAAAAAATTCTCGCTTTCTGGTATCTTACCACCATCAATTTCTAATACAAACGGTATCTTAGAAAAAACACACTTTAAATAACCAAATAATTCTGTTCGATAAGAATAATTAGTCAAAAAAATATAGTCATATTTTTCAGGAATTAAATACTGAAATATAGCTGAATTTAATTTCTTCTCATCAATATTACCTTCACTTAAAAAAATGGCGGTAAAATTTTTAAAAGTCTCACGGTAATCAAATCTAATATCTTGAGCTCCTGTTGCTTCAAAAATAACAGTTAAATCTACAAATTTCCCAAGTTGATTATAGAAATCCACACGATAAGGCGATGGAATATTAGTTACAAATAATACTTTTTTCATGATTTATCTAGAATTCTTTCATAAGTTTTTGTTAACTTATTAACCATATCAGACAGGTTATAACCCTTAGCAATAATTTTATCAACTGCCCCAGTATCCCGTTCTTTGATCTCCAAAATCGTTTCACACCAATATTTAACTGTTTCATCCAATGATAAAAAACGTATATTATCAGTTAAATTAATCTCACTTGGAACAGTATCAGAAACTACTAATGGTAAACCGTTGACTTGCATCTCTACCATAGCTATACTAAAACCTTCAAAAAGAGATGGGAAAACACCTACATCAAATACATTAATCAATTTGTTCACATTAGAAGACTCACCTAAAAAACTAATCTTATCCAATATTCCTAATTGATTTGCTTGCTTTTTAATAACCTCTTCCAATTCTCCCTTACCAATCAGAACGAGATGAGCATCTTCTCTTTCATGTACAACTTCCGCAAAAACTTTAAGAAGAAAATCATGGTTCTTCTGATAATCAAATCGCCCCACATGGCCAATAACAAATTTATTTTCTAAATTTAATTCCTTACGTAAATCTTTAGATAGTTGTGGACTATAGATGAACTTTTGAACATCAATAGCATTAGGAATAACTTCAAAAGAGTGATTCCCATACAACCACTCTCCTGCTTTTTCCGAACAAGCCCATAGATGAGTAGCATATCTAGGAATTTGCTTCTTGAGTTGCTCATTCAAAAACTTCTTTAATAAACTTTTGTTTGTATAGTTTGTATTATGGCAATGTGAAATACGAATAGGAATATCACACTCTTTTGCAATAGATAAGATTGTACTATTTCCTGCATCAGCATGCGCATGAACTACATCATAATTTCCATCCAACATAATTTGTTTAATTTGGCGATAATTTTTTAGAGGATTCTTTCCTCTGGCAGGAACTCTAAAGATTTTACCCCCAAGATTTAAAATATCTTCATCGCGTACACCTTTGGACAATGTATGGACTAAAAAATCAATTTGAATTTTTTCAGAATGCATTTTTTCATAAACATTCATCATAAAGGTAGATACACCGCCTCTATCCATAGTCCCGCCGTTAACGTATAAAATCTTTATCATATCAACTCCAGTTCCACTAGTATAAATTGAGTATATTTTCCACAAAATACTCTTTTGACAAATTAAAATTAGGATTTCTTTTACATTGACTCACTTCTTTTAGGGATTCTAGTATAGAAGTAACAGTTCTATCACTACACACTATACCGTACATATGTGTACTTTCTATACTCCCCCCAGTTGGGTAGCTCACAACTGGTGTCCCACAGGCAATAGCTTCTAAATTAGTTGTCGGATAATTATCCTGTGTTGTCGGGTTGATAAATACATCTGCCAATGTGTACCAAGCAGAAAGTTCTTCCACACTATCTGTTGTGGCCAGACCAATAATCTCTTTAGGAAGTTTATTCAATTGTTCTTTTGATAACCCTATCAAAACTAATTGTTGATAAGATTTTAGCTGTGCAGATAATTCTAATAAATCATCCAAGCCTTTACGCTGATCCCAGATAGAAGCTATACCAAGCAATACCTGTTTTCCTTCTAAGCGGAATTTTTTTCTCAGTTTCTTAGCCTCTAATAGCCTTGGTTTAAATATAGTAGTATCAATACCATTATGAATGACTGTTACGGGATATTCTTTCAAAAATGAATTTCTTACCAAATTTGCCAACCACTCCGATGGCGTAATAAGCGTTAAATTTGGAATCCCTGTAAACAATTGTTTTTTACGTTTAAAATTTCTAGATGAAAAATCAGTTAATGACTTTGGATAATCGTTTTTTTGACTTGAATGATAGCACCGTCCATTTTTCTCACATTCTAAAGTATCAAAGTAAGCACCATGTCCCGTAAAAGCCCAACAATCATGTAAAGTCCATAAAATCTTCTTTCCACATGTCTTTAAATAGGAAAATAATTCTCCTACATGAATATAGTAGCCATGTAGATTATGAAGATGAATGATATCAGGATTATATTCTTTCACCCAAGTGATAAATTTCCTAGTTGCCGCTTTACTTCCAAAACCAGCATCATCAAAAATTCGAGCTTGTAAGACATGCCTATTTACATCCATTCCAGACCCTATCTTAACCGCGTAATCTCTATACTGTGTCGGCACATGCTCACGTCCATATGCAATCTTAACTTCATGACCCTTTTTTGTTAAAGCGGTTGCGATATCCGTACAAATTCTTCCTGTACTCCTAATACCACAAACACTATTAATCATTAAAATTCTCATGAGGAAAATTCCTCTCTCAAATAATTTTCTAACTGTGCCATAAACTGCTCTTTAGAAAAGTGCTTCTCATAGTAATAACGAGCTTGCTTTCCTAACTCCTTTTGTTCTTCTACAGATAACATGCTGAACTCACAAATATTTTGTGCTAATTGTTCCGCATC
Organism: Streptococcus mitis SK575; assembly: GCF_000257865.1. GTDB lineage: Bacteria > Bacillota > Bacilli > Lactobacillales > Streptococcaceae > Streptococcus > Streptococcus mitis_CQ. The sequence goes on from NZ_AICU01000038.1 coordinate 32,892, forward strand.
TTGTTCAGGACTGACAAAACCACACTTTGCTTCTTCTATAATTGTTTTAGTATCTCCTGAAATTGCACCTATAATTGGTTTCCCTGCCGCCATATAAGATTGTACCTTCCCAGGTATAGTACGAGAAACTATCGAGTCTCCTATTAAAGAAACTAACATAGCATCTGATTTTTTATAGAAGGTAGGCATTTCTTCCAAAGAACGTCTTCCATAAAAGGAAACATTCTTCAACTCCAATTCATAAGCTAATGCTTTCATTCTTAACAATTCCGTACCATCTCCAACAAAATGAAAATGAATTTTCTTGGGTAAATCAGCATTCTTTTCTATCAAGCTGGCAGCTTTCAAAATAGTTTCCAAATTTTGTGCTTTACCAATATTACCAGCAAAAGTTAAGTCAACACTTTCTTTATTAACTTTCGATTCATCAGGGATAAACAGATCTTCTGCATATTGTGGCAAATAAGTAATCTTTTGTTCTAATATATCAAATTGTTTCACAAAATAATTCTTAAATGATGGACTAGTTACAAATATATAATCACTAGCTCGATAAACTTTTTTTGAGATAAATTTAAACAACTTGAAAATCAAGCCATCTTGTTTCACTCCCCCTACAGTTAAACTATCTGGCCAAACATCCATACAATATAGAAACAGAGGCTTCTTGTACTTGTTTTTATAAGCCATACCAGCCCATGCCATCATAACTGGAGACAATTGATTAACGAACACACAGTCAAAATTCGATCCATCTTTCGTTTTATACTTTCCTAATAAAACTCCTAAAGTAGAACTAATTGCAAAGCTAAAATAGTTCAACAATCGAAATACAACACTTTTCTTCCTAGGAATTGTGTAAGAACGATAGATCGTAACACCTTCTATAATCTCACGTCTTTTTTTATTATGACGATAGTCTGCGTATATTTTCCCTTCAGGGTAATTAGGAATCCCAGCTAAAACAGATACCTCATGTCCTTTTCGGACTAAATCTTCGCAAATATCTGACAACCTGAATGGTTCCGGCTTATAATGTTGGCAAACAAATAGTATTTTCATTGTCCAATTTAACTTTCTTTCTTACCACTACCCTCTACAATACCTTTTCGTTTCAGTACGTAAGGTATTGTCTTAACTATACATCTAATATCCATTATCAAAGACAGATGTTTAACATAGTAGCCATCTAACTCTGTCTTCATTTCAACAGATAAAGTATCACGCCCGTTAATTTGTGCCCATCCAGTTAACCCTGGCAAGATATCATTTGCTCCATACTTATCTCTCTCTGCAATCAAATCTAGTTCATTTATACCCGCTGGTCTAGGGCCTACAATACTCATATTACCAATAAGAATATTAAACAATTGTGGTAGTTCATCCAAAGATGTTTTTCGCAAGAAAGCCCCTACTTTTGTAATCCATTGCTCTGGATTATGTAAGTTTCGAGGTGCCACATTTTTAGGTGCATCTATTTTCATAGACCTAAATTTCAAAATATAGAAATATTCTTTATGAATACCAAAGCGTTTTTGCTTAAATATAACCGGACCTTCTGAATCAAGCTTAATCGCAATTGCAATTATCATAAAAATCGGACACAATATCATTATCCCTATTAAAGATAATAAAATATCACCTAATCGTTTTATTATACTGTACATAAACATTCTCCAACTATAAATTCCATTTTCATTTTTCATTTTATTTCCATTCGGCAAATGAAATCAGGCAGCACATGCAACTACAAAAAATCAATATATATTTTGTTACTCAATGATTCTCAGAGATATAATTCTTTTATCCTCTATGTCAGATAAAACTTTTCTCCACCTAAAGAAAAGTTATTTGTTTCAGTAATATATGAGTTCTCAATAATGCATTAGAAGGCTCAGTTCAATTGTTCTTCCAAACAGACCGAATATTATTTGAAGAAATATCGGTCTCTGAAATTGCAATCAGTATATAAGCTAGTAAACTAACAGGTACATTCTATAAGATTACCATAGTTATATTATAGAAATCCCGTCCTTCTATATGGCCTCCCTAACCTCATTTTATCTTTTACCATAATTACCATAGCCACCGTAAGAGCCATATTTTTCACGTTGAATATCAAATTTATTGAGAACGACACCTAAAAATGGTTTTCCTGTTTGCTCTAATTGTTGTTTCGCTTTTTGGACATCACGCTTATTCGCCTCACCCATTGCAGTTACCAAGATGGACGCATCACACTTTTGAGTGATAATTGCTGCATCAATAACAAATCCAATAGGTGCTGTATCAACAATGATATAATCAAAATATTTACGCAATGTTTCAATCATATCATTAAAATTCTTACTTTGTAACAAGGCTGTAGGATTTGGTGATACAGAACCGGATTGAACTACAAATAAATTTTCAATATTTGTATCACATAAACCGTGAGATAAATCAGTTGTCCCAGATAAAAATTCCGTTAGCCCTGTAATTTTTTCACGAGATTTAAAAACTCCTGACATAACTGAATTTCGAATATCGCCATCGATCAAAAGAGTTTTATAGCCTGCACGCGCAAACGACCATGCTATATTTATGGAAGTAGTTGATTTTCCTTCCCCAGGATTAACAGAAGTAACGGAAATCACTTTTAGTTTATCTCCGCTCAACTGTATATTTGTACACAAGGCATTGTAATATTCTTCTGTCTTCTTAATGAACTCCAGTTTTTTTTGTGCTATTTCTAATGTCGGCATCTCTCTCTCCTATTTCAACTTATCCAAGTTTGGTACAACTCCTAAAAGTGTGATCTGCAGTGCATCTTCGATATCTTCCGGACGTTTTACACGAGTGTCTAAAAGTTCAAGAAGAAGAACTATAACACTGGTTCCAATCACCCCTGCCAAAAAACCAATTAGTGTATTGCGTTTAATATTTGGCGAAGACGGTGATACCGCCGGTCTTGCCTCCTCCAGTGTTGTCACATCAGAAACACGAGTAATACTGATAATTTTTTGAGCAGCTACTTCTCTCAAAGAGTTAGCGATACGGCTTGCCTCTTCAGGAACTCGATCATTAACTGAAATAGAGACAATACGGGTATCAACTGGTACTGTCACTTTAATTTTATTAGCCAAACCTTTTGGCGTCAAATCTAGTTTTAAATCAGAAACAACTTTCTCCAAAACATCCTGCGATAGGATAATTTCACGATAGTCTTTAACCAAGTACGATCCTGCCTGCAAGTCTTGATTTGTTAAACCAGACTTCTCTCCTTGATTACGGTTAACTACATAAATCCGAGTCGTACTAGTAAACTCAGGTTTGATAACAAAAGTACTGTAGGCAAAAGCAACTGAAGAAGTTATAATTGCCACTAATAAAATGACTAACTTTCTTTTCCATAAAGTTCTGAATAGTTGAAATACATCGATTTCCAAAGTTTTTTGATCTTTCATATTTTCTCCTAAATTAATTGATCCATTATAATTTTTCTGGGATTTTCTACAAAAAGTTCCTTCGCTTTTTTCGCTCCATATTTCTTAGCAATGATATCGTATGCCTGTTCCATATATGGAGGTCTACTGTCTAAATTGTGCATGTCACTTGCAACTACATGAACTAAATCACGTTCCAAAAAATACCGAGCTCTCTTTTTCATAAATTTATATCTTTCACCAAAGAGCTTAGGTTTTAAAACATGATAGCTATTTATCTGAGTATAGCAACCCATATCAATCAGTTCACGAACACGTTTTTCATTATCCTCTAAAGCATCATAACGTTCAATATGAGCAATTACTGGTGTGATTCCCAACATCAAAATATTACTCAATCCCGTATGAATCTCACGATAGGGAGTATGCATGCTAAACTCAATCAAAGCATAACGGCTATCATTAAGGGTAGGAATTTCTTTTTTTTCTAGCTTTTCTAGAACATCCGAAGTATAGTATATCTCTGCGCCATAAGCAATGACTAAATCATCTGCTACTTCTTTTGCAATTTCACGAACCTTAATAAAATTTGTTGCAATTTTTTCTTCTGGAGTTTCAAACATTCCTTTTCGACGATGTGAAGTAGACACAATCATTCGAACCCCTTGATTATAAGCTTCTCTTAAAAGTGCCTTGCTATCCTCTATCGACTTTGGCCCATCATCTACATCAAAAACGATATGCGAATGGATGTCTATCATTTCATCTACCCTCCATCACATCCTGTATAGCTGCCTTGACTGTAGCTAAACTACTCTCATCTATTTCCATCATATAGAGGTTACTGTCTGGCATTGCATAAGAAGGAAGATCCATCCGACCTGTCCCTTTTAAATCTTGAGAATTTACTTTATAATTTCCTCCACTTTCCAACTGAGTATTCACTAGATCCATCATAGTCTCAATCGGCATATTTGTTTGAAGAGAATCCTGCAATCCTTGAAGAATACTACTATAGTTTTTCAAGGCTTCTGTAGAAGTTAACTTCTGAATGATTGCTACAATGACCTTTTGTTGATTCCGACCACGGTCACGATCTCCATCGGCTAGTGAGTAGCGTTCACGTACAAAGCCTAGGGCTTGCTCAGAATCTAGATGGACATTCCCGACTGGAAAGTGGAACTTCCCATGTAGAACTGAAAACTCCTGATCGTTATGAACATCTACTCCTCCCAACAAGTCAATCAATTTCAAAAATGAGGTAAAATTCAAACGAACATAATAATTAATATCTACTCCATAAAGGTTCTCTAAGGTATGAATAGATGAATCAACCCCGTATATACCAGCATGAGTCAATTTATCCTTTTGATTGTTTCCACCATCAGCAATAGGAACATATGAATCTCGTGGAGTTGTTGTAAGAAGGATTCTCTTCGTATCCCTATTGACCGTCATCAGAATATTGACATCTGAGCGCGAAACTGAACTAATGGCACCGTAAGTATCAATACCACTGACATAGATATTAAAGAAGCGATCTTTAGATACCTTAGGGGTCTCAACATCCTTGGTCATTTTTTTAGTGTAAATTTTCTTAATTTTAGAAGCATAATCTGGATACTCTGCTTCAATAATATTCTCAAATACACTATTTAAGACAATGGCTTTGGCCTCTCCAGAAATCAAACTTTTATAAGTTGACAAGTAAGAAGTACTTTTATCAACCGTCAAATCCTTATTTTGACTCGTCTTAATATCAGCGATTAGCTTTTGAATATTCTCATTATCCGTACCTGTTGGCCCCATAACACTAGATAATTGGGTAACATTATTGATATCGCTATCCTTTAAAACGACGACGCTGAGAGAATACTCTGAATAATTTGAAGTTGCATTAATATGACTTGTAAATCCTACAAATTGCTGCAGAGTAAATAGAGAAACTGAACTCACTAAAACAGCTAGTGTCAAAAAGAAAATCGTGAACTTTTCTGCTTTTTTATAAATTATTAATATTGCGGCAGTCACAGCAACCATCACGGCAAAAACTGCGACCACTATATTAACGTGCCTGAAAGCAAGTATATTGTACTTAAAGATTAAGAACAATAAAAAACCAACTAACAATAAATAAATAGTCAACAAAACTATATTAACACTTCGCTTCACTTTCTGTGAACGTGATTTTTTAAAACGTCTACTCATGATTAACACCTATACATTTAATGTTACTATTATATCACTTTTTTACGATAAATTCTACATTTAGCGAGTTTATAAACATTCTTAGATATAGGTTATTTGGACATCATAAGCACTTATACTCTTCGAAAATCTCTTCAAAGTACGTCAGCGTCCATCTACAACCTCAAAACAGTATTTTGAGCTGACTTCGTCAGTTCTATCTACCACCTCAAAGCTGTACTTTGAGCTAGCTTCCTAGTTGCTCTTTGATTTTCATTGAGTATTAAACCATCAAAATTAATACAGTATTTCATTTACAATTCAACATAACTAGACAACTACTAGCCCGTACAGCAAAAAACAGCCCTATTAGGACGACTTTATAAAAATCATCCAATAGAACTGCTCATCATTATTTCACATGTTTTTCTGCTTCTTTTTGGGCTTTTTCGATTGCTTTTTTGCTTTCTTGCTCCCATTTGGCCTTGGCTTCTTCATACTGTTTGGTTGTCACAGTATCTTTTTGCAGTTTCATGTACTTGTAGTTATTGCCGTCACCCTTGATGCCGACCAGTGAATAGCCTCTTGTAAATGGCGTCACTTTGGTTACAGATGCTGTACCACCACTTGACATGGCTGACATAATCAGAGAATTGTCAATCATCCAAGCCTGTGCTTCAGCATATTTTTCATAGCGTTTGGCTACATCTTTATTTTCACTATCTGCATCTTTGAGCATCTTGGTGTAAGTATCAAGCCTCAAGCTAGCAATCTTAGCTTTATCTTCTTGAGCATCTAGACCAAAAATCTTGAGGTAGAACCCATCCTCAGCATTGAAAGGATTAAGATAAGTTGACGGATCTTGGTAGTCACCTACCCAACCATCAAAGTTCAAATCATAGTCACGATCAGCTGGTGTCGGTGCTAAGAAGGCTACGTTATTAAAATCATCTGTTGAAAGTTGCTGAACATCAATGACAATGTTATCAGCACCTAAAACTGACTCAAGGGTCTGCTTAACTGAGTTCATTCCTGTCACAGCATTTTTACTTGTCTGATCAACTGCAACATCCAAGTGAATGGGGAAAGTCACACCTTGACTTGCCAATTCTTTTTTAGCTTCCGCAAATTTTGCTTGGGCTTTTTCTTTGTTAAAATAGGCATCCTGAGCATCTGCCAAGTTAATACCTGACCATTCTGTACCATAGTTGACTAATTTAGAAGCGACTACTTCTCCAAAGGTCTTGTCTCCCACTTGGACAAATGTCGGAGGTACTAGGGTGTTACGAAGAGTCTTGCTAGCTGCTTCTTCCCCATTTGACTGAGCAGAATAAGCTGTGCGATCCAAGGCAAAGTTCACCGCTTGACGGAAGTTCTTGTTCAATACAGCTGTCTCAGTCGACTTCTTCTGCTCATCTGTCGTTTTAGATGTATGGTTGTAGGCCTTACGGTTGACGTTGAAATTGAAATACCAAGAAGTCTTGTCCTGCAAACTATAAATGATATTATTCTTATATTTCTCCTTGGTCTTAGCAAAGTTTGAACTATTTGGATAAACCCCAGCGATAGAATAGGCTCCACTTTCAAAGTTACGGATAGTCAATTCTTGGTCTGAACCATCAAAGTAAGCCAATTTCACATGTTCAATCGATACTTTGTCATGATCATAGTAATGCGGATTTTTCACATACTCGATCGATGATTTTGATGTGAAATCTTTTAACAAATAAGGTCCACTGTAGAGAATGCTACCTGGAGATAGGGTCCCAAAATCTTTCCCTTTTGAATTTAGAAACTCTTCATTTACTGGGAAAAGAATACTGTTGGTTGTTTTTGAATTCCAGTAAGGTTCTGGACGTGCCAAAGTATACTCAACAGTCTGGTCGTCAATGGCCTTCACACCAACCTTAGAAAAGTTAGAATCCGTTCCTGTAATATAATCATTCAATCCCTTGATCGAGTTTTGAATCAAGTCAATGGCCTGTGATTTATTATCCACTGCGTACTTTATCCCTGTCACAAAATCCTGTGCCTTGACTGGGGCGTACTCTTCACCGTCAGCCGTGAACCATTTGGCATCTTTTCTCAGTTTATAGGTATAAGTCAGACCGTCGCTTGAAACAGACCAGTCTTCTGCCAAAGACGGAACTAGGTTTCCATGATTGTCGTTTTCAAGCAAACCATCAACTAGGTTAGTAATAATAGCTGTATTATCAGCGTAGTAGTCTAACAAATAGTTAAATGTAGTTGGATTTCCACTAAAGGTTGATGAGTAAGTCTTTGTATCTGAACCTGATTGTCCGCAAGCGGCTAAAAGCAAAGCAGCCGCAAAAGTCAGGCCTGCACTAAGGACACGCTTTTTTGTATTCATCTTCTTTCTCCTTTATGTTAGTTTTTATAACATATGTTTATTTTACCAAAATAGTGGGAATTTGTAAAGTTAATTGAATTTTGAGAATGAAAGTTTATAAACTTTGGTCATAAAAAAACAAAGGATTTCTGCCTTTCATACAGTCCTCCCTTGTTTTTATACGATTTCAATTTTAAATTTTTCTGTAAAAAATATTTATAGTAATTCCACACAGAAAGCATCCCATGGAGCTAAGATTTGTTTTTCAAATGCTTCTTGAGCCACGGTGTTTTCAATTAAGACCGATTTGACGTTTCCTTCTACTGTCAAGTCTTGCTCTTCATTGGACAAGTTAGCCACGATTAGGAAACGACGGTCCCCATCTTTACGGATATAGGCAAAGACCTTGTCAGCCGTATCAAGCAATTCAAAGTCAGCTCGAATCAGCCAGCTATTCTCCTTGCGAATTTGGACCAACTTCTGATAGGTGTAGAAAATAGAATCTGGATTTGCCAGCGCTTCCTGAACGTTGATTGCTTGATAGTTTGGATTCACTGCTAACCAAGGTTGACCTGTCGAGAAACCAGCGTTTTTGCTTTCGTCCCATTGCATTGGGGTACGGGCATTATCACGTCCAATGACACGGATACTGTCCATGATTTCTTCCATCGGAACGCCTTTTTCAAGAGCTTCACGCGCATAGTTGAGAGATTCAATATCTTCTACTTGGTCCAGCGTTTCAAACGGATAGTTGGTCATGCCAATTTCCTCACCTTGGTAGATATAAGGAGTTCCTCTCATGAGATGAAGTAAGATTGCAAAGGCTTTGGCAGATTTTTCGCGGTATTCTTGGTCATTTCCCCAGATTGAGACGATACGAGGGAGGTCATGATTGTTCCAAAAGAGCGAATTCCAACCGTCTTCAACTCCTAATTCTGTCTGCCATTTGTTGAAAATCTCTTTCAACTTAGCGATATTCAGCTCTTTTTGATAGTGCCATTTAGGTTGCCCTTCCTGATACTGAAGACCGATATGTTCAAACTGGAAGACCATAGACAATTCTTGCCCCTTTGGATCAGAGTAGAGCTTGGCAATCTCTGGAGTTGCTCCCCAAGTCTCCCCTACTGTCAAGAGATTCTTATCTCCAAAGGTCGCCTGATTCATTTCCTTGAGATAGGGATGGAGCATAGGGCCATTATTGACTACTTTCTCGTCAGGAATTTTCCCAATCATGTCAATGACATCCATGCGGAAACCACCAATGCCTTTATCAATCCAGAAGTTCATCATCTCATAAATTTTCTGACGAAGTTTTTCATTTTCCCAGTTGAGATCCGGCTGTTTCTTACTGAAAAAGTGGAGATAGTATTGACCTGACTTTTCATCATATTCCCAAGCAGACCCGCTAAAGATAGAGTCTAAATCGTTAGGTTCATCGCGCCAGATATAGTAGTCTCGCTCAGGGCTGTCAGGATTTTCATAGGCCTCGACAAACCAAGCATGTTCATCTGAGGTATGATTGACCACCAAGTCCATGATAATTCGGATATCACGCTTCTTAGCTTCCGCAATCAGTTGGTCCATATCCTCCATAGTTCCGAAAATAGCAGCAATCGCTTGATAATCAGCAATATCATAGCCATTATCATCCATAGGACTGTCATAAACAGGAGAAAGCCAAATCGCTGTGATTCCTAACTTAGCTAGATAGTCTAACTTACTGGTAATTCCTGGCAAATCGCCAATTCCATCTCCGTTGCTATCCATAAAGCTCTTAGGATAAACTTGATAGACTACGGCATTGTGCCACCATTTTTCTTGCATCTTCTTACCTCATTATTTTCATAATCTGTAGTCTATGATAGCGCTTTTCAGATTTTTGTGCAAGCGTTTGCCTAATCTTTTTGATTCCTTTTTTAACTCCATAGTTTCCTAACTTCCAATTTTTTATTATAATAGAGGTCAGAGGTAAAAAATGAAAAAACAAGCTTTTAATTCTGAACAATATTTGAATCTACAGCGCGACCACATTTTGGAGCGCATTAATCAATTTGACGGCAAGCTCTACTTGGAGTTTGGTGGCAAAATGTTAGAAGATTTCCACGCCGCTCGTGTCCTTCCTGGTTATGAGCCTGACAATAAAATCAAGCTCTTGCAAGAATTGAAAGAGCAGGTTGAGGTCGTGATTGCTATTAATGCTAGCAACATCGAGCATTCCAAAGCACGTGGTGACTTGGGCATTTCTTATGACCAAGAAGTTCTTCGTTTGATTGATAAATTCAATGAACTGGGAATTTTTGTCGGCTCAGTGGTCATCACACAGTACGCTGGCCAACCAGCTGCAGATGCCTTCCGCAACCAACTTGAGAAAAACGGAATTGATTCTTATCTTCACTATCCAATCAAAGGATATCCGACGGATATGGACCACATCATTTCTCCAGAAGGTATGGGGAAAAACGACTACATCAAAACCAGTCGTAACTTGATTGTCGTAACAGCTCCTGGACCTGGTTCTGGAAAATTGGCAACTTGTATGTCAAATATGTACCACGACCAAATCAATGGTATCAAGTCTGGTTACGCTAAATTTGAAACCTTCCCAGTTTGGAATCTTCCCCTCCATCACCCAGTCAATTTGGCCTACGAGGCTGCAACTGCAGACCTTGATGATGTCAACATGATTGACCCCTTCCATCTCCAAACTTACGGAGAAACCACTGTCAACTACAACCGTGATATTGAAATTTTCCCAGTGCTCAAACGCATGTTAGAACGTATCCTAGGTGAATCTCCTTACGCTTCTCCGACAGATATGGGTGTCAACATGGTTGGTTTCGCTATTACAGATGATGAAGCTGCTGTCGAAGCTTCTAAACAAGAAATCATCCGTCGTTACTATCAAACTGTTCTTGATTTCAAAGCTGAAAAAGTTGGCGAAGCAGCTGTCAAGAAAATTGAGTTGCTCATGAACGACCTCGGTATCACACCTGCAGACCGCAAGGTTGCTGTCGTTGCGCGTCAAAAAGCAGAAGAAACTGGCGGACCAGCCCTAGCCCTTGAATTGCCAACTGGTGAAATCGTCACAGGTAAGAACTCAGAACTCTTTGGCCCTACAGCCGCTGCCTTGATCAACGCCATCAAGAAATCAGCTAAAATTGCCAAGGAAGTAAAACTAATCGAGCCTGAAGTTGTTAAACCAATCCAAGGTCTTAAAATTGATCATCTGGGTAGCCGCAATCCACGCCTTCATTCAAATGAAATTCTGATTGCACTTGCTATCACAGCTACAGAAAATCCTGATGCTGCCCGCGCTATGGAAGAACTTGGCAACCTCAAAGGAAGCGAAGCCCACTCAACCATCATCTTAACCGATGAAGACAAGAATGTCCTTCGCAAATTGGGTATCAATGTAACCTTTGACCCATACTACCAATACGACCGCTTGTATCGTAAGTAACGATTTCAACCTCTCCACTCTCGGAGAGGTTTTCTCTCTGTCTCAGGAGCAACCTTTATGATATAATGAAAGAAGAAAACTGAAAGGATTTACCATGTCAAAAGAAGTTATTGTCGAAAGTTTTGAACTTGACCACACCATTGTTAAAGCACCCTATGTTCGCTTGATTGGGGAAGAAACAGGTCCAAAGGGAGATGTCATCTCCAATTATGATATTCGTTTAGTGCAACCCAATGAAGACTCTATCCCTACTGCTGGCCTTCACACTATCGAGCACCTCTTGGCAAAACTCATTCGTACCCGAATTGACGGCATGATTGACTGTTCACCATTTGGTTGCCGCACAGGCTTCCACATGATTATGTGGGGGCGTCATACCAGCGCTGAAATTGCGGCTGTTATCAAGGATTCACTCAAGGAAATCGCTGAGACTACTACATGGGAAGAGGTCCCTGGAACAACCATCGAATCTTGCGGCAACTACAAGGATCACAGCCTCTTTTCTGCTAAAGAATGGGCGAAACTCATCCTTGAACAAGGGATTTCAGATGATGCCTTTGAGCGTCATGTGATTTAAACATAAAAGGAACCAGTTTTTTTCAGCTGGCTCCTTCTTTTTTTTATTCTCAAAATTTTGTCTTATACTCAATGAAAATCAAAG
>NZ_AICU01000039.1:0-706 GCF_000257865.1 Streptococcus mitis SK575
TACAGTCACAGACCCAGGAAAAGTGAAAGAAAAAGCACCAGTACCGCCAACAAAAGTTGTGACACCAAATAAACCAGGTTCAACCATCACAACAGAAACACCAGTCAATGGTTTGACAGTGGATGGCGATGGTAACTTAACTGGAACACCAACCGTAACAGATTGGGGACCAAAAGAAGAAGAACGTAAAGTTACAATCCCAGTTAAAGTGAAGAATGGTGACGAAGAAGTCGTTGTGGATGTTCCAGTTACAATCCAACGTGATACAGATGGCGACGGTATCCCAGATATGACCGATCCAGATGATGATAACGATGGAATTCCAGATGAGGAAGAAATCATAAATGGAACAGATCCTAAGACACCAACAACTCAAACTCCTACAATCAAAATCACACGCAAACCAAATGGTGATGCAGTAGTAACGCCTAAGAAACCTGGAGTGGGAGGAACATACCCACCAGGAACAGTAGTAGAAATTCCAGGTAAGGATGGTAATCCAATTGTCGTTACAATCGGTGAAGATGGTTCAGGAATAGTTCCAAATGACAAGTTACCTAAAGGTGATTTACCAGGAAAAGGTACAGTAACAGAACCGAATAAAGAACCATCACAACCAGTGCCAGTAACAACACCGGCTCGTAAGAACCCGACAATCAAAATTGAACAAGATCCAGACACTGGCGATGTTACAGTCACACCGAAG
>NZ_AICU01000040.1:0-8591 GCF_000257865.1 Streptococcus mitis SK575
GGTGTAAACGGTATTCCAGAAGTAACTCCAAGTCAACCAGAGTACACAGATCCAGTAGGCACAAGCAGTACAGATGGAAACGGGAACTTAATAGATCCGCCAACAGTTGAATTACCAGAATTCAACGGTGGAGTAAATGGAGAACTTCCAGATCCAGTAGAAATACCAAAAGTTAAGTTAATCATCACTAAATGGATTGATGAACAAGGTAATGAATTGAAACCAGCAGATGCGAAAGCTCCAGCAGTATTAGGTGAAGCGAATGAAGCATTAGAAGCAGGTGAAATTGAAGGTTACGTATTTGTAAGAACAGATGTTAATGAAGAAGGTGATGTTGTAACTCATGTCTTCAGAAAAGTTACTCCAACTAAACCAGAAGGTAATGGGGAACAACAAGGTGGAGCTAACACACCACAACCAAGACCTGAAGTACCAACTGATAACACAGAACGTAAACCTGAAACAGAAAAACCTACTGTGCCAGATACCAAACAGGTTGAACAATCAACTCAAACAGTTGATGCTCAGGTAGCTCCTTCTCAAAATCAAGCAGTATTGCCAAATACTGGTACGAAAGCAGATCGTGCTACAGGTGCATTAGGTGCTCTCTCTCTTCTTGGAGCATTTGGTTTGCTATTTGCTAAAAAGAAGAAAGACGATGAAGAAGAAACACGAAACAATTAAGATGAGTCATTAAATTGAACTGAAAATAGGTTGTGTTGATTCTTGGAGGAAGTAACGGATAGAAAGCCGAAGTTTAAAAGCTACTTTCTATCCGCCTTTCTTTAGAATAAATGTAAGCGCTTTAATCAAGGCGTAAAGGAGAAATTTTGATATGGTTAAATATAGATTAAAAGATATTTTGAGTGAACTAAACGGAACAAGTTGGTATTGGATTTATAGGCTTGAACGTGATAATAGGAGGACTACAGGACGTGTTAATGTGAGATATTACAATGGTGCCTTATTGATAAACTGGGATGTACATAGCCTTAGAGTGCGATTTGGAGATAATCCTCCATTAAGTTTTAGTGATAGAATAGTTGTGGATTTCGAAAATGATACGATTATTATCATAGATAGCGGTTGGAAAATTGATTTAGATACAAGATCATAGGATTTATTAGTTAACATTTCCGAGCTGATACACTAAAAGTAAAAGAGAATTTGAAAGGGAGACACTGTAAGTATGAAAAATAATTATGATGATTATTTAAACTTAATGTTTGATAAAGGCATAATTGCAGATTTAAAAGGAAAAAATCAAGAAGAGAATCCTAGTTTAGAAAATGTTGATGAATTAGCTGATTATCTTATAAATTATGTGAAAAGACATTATACTATCTATGAATACTATGTTTCTCCAAATATCTCCAATTTTTATAGTAAGCATAGAAAGTTTACAAGATTCATTCTTATATGTCTTTCTTTATTTGATTCTGAAAGTAATATCAATACTCTTTTAAAAAAATATAAATTTAATGAAGATTCGATATGGGAAATCGAACATATTGTTCCTCAAAATCAGTACTTCAATAAATTTAATAAAAAAAATTCTAAGCTGAAAAATAGAATCGGTAATCTGACTTTGTTAACCAAAAAAACAAATCAAGAGATTAGTAATGGATCATTTGCTAAAAAGAGGGAAAGTTTAACTTGTGAGGAAAAATATTTAAAAATTAATGATATATTTAAAATAGATAAAGTGCATATTTCAAAAAAAGATATATGTGAGCGAGAGAAGGAAATAAATAAATCTATATATGATATCTTTATAAAAGATAGAGGAAAATTATTGCAAGATAAATTACATGAATTTATAGATGCCCAAGGATAGAATCGGTGTTAATTGGCATTCAATTGCCTATAGATTTTAACTTTTCTCATCTTTTATAAAATCCATATCTTTCATACAATTTGGTGAGGTTTTACCTTTGCAGATTGTATAGAGTCAATGAAGATGCTGGGGAAAAAGTCTTGGAAATCAGAAGAACGCATAGTATCAGGTGTTGAACCTTGATATTATGCGTTTTATTGTTGGAAGATTTACTTCATTTTCTCCTGAAATTGAGTTTTTTGCCTAATATACCATTTGCTATAAAATAAGCGCAACCAAGTCATAACAAGGAATCTATCAGAATTTCCAAACTACCGGTAAATTAGATAAAAATAATTATCGGAGGAAAGGTATTATACTATGATGATTCAACTAAGCGATTTAGGTCAAGTTTACCTTGTTTGTGGCGAGACATATAGGTGGCAGAGAATAGACTCCTTAGTCTATTTAGTTAAAAGCTAATTGGAATTAGATCTCTTTTCAGGGCAGGGCTTGCTCTTTTGTGGTGGACGCATACGTTTTACCTGATATTTACTCGATATTCTCGAGAAAAATTCCAGGAGCTACAATGAATATAAATCAACTGATGTGATAGGAGATGATGGATTTATTTTATAGGTAGAGGAGGAATCGCTTTTTTGTTCTTGATTCGGTAATATAATAACATATTATGCAAATTAAAAATTTTTAATTTTATTTGATGAGATAAACGGGTTTATAGTTGTTTAATTATGTCAAAAATGGTATAATTGAGCTGTGATAGCTGTGATAGCTGTGATAGCTGTGATAGCTGTGATAGCTGTGATAGCTGTGATAGCTGTGATGTTATTTGCTGATAGCGATCATCATAGTGATTTTTATAGCTTAACTCTTTTTAAGGGGTTGAAGTTATAAAGATTGCTTTTTCTATATTATATTGCCCTTAGGAGGACAAATGGAACACAAATCGAATTCATATAAAGTAAATCGACAGCAACGTGAAAAAGTCTTGCGATTTTCTATTCGTAAATACAGTTTTGGTGCGGCTTCAGTTGCTGTAGCAGCGCTGATGTTTTTGGGTGCACGCGTTGCGAGTGCGGATAGTGTAAGCGAAACTACTGCACCATCTGCTGCGGGTGTAGTAAGTCCTAAAGATGAGGCTAAGTCGCCTCTAGGTATTACGGAATCTAATAAAAACAAAGTAGATGAAGTAAATAAATCTTTAGAAAATAAAGAACCTGCAATTGCTGAAAATAGCGCTAGTACAGTTGATAAAGCTAAGTTAAGAAAAGTCGTTGAAGAACTAAATTCTCTTCTTTCAACTAAATTAAACCTTGACGAGTCAGTAGTCTCACCTATTAAAGATAGACTTCAAAAAGGGAAAGAAGCCCTAGAAAATTCTGACCTAGCTCAAAAGGATATTGATGAGCTTGTAGAACTCCTGTCTAAAGATGTGACAGTCTTATCAGCTGCTGCTAAGGAATCAACTGAGATTCAAGGGAATAAAACTGAAAAGCAGGCTGACAACCTAGCGAGCGCATCTTCTTCTGAAGTAAGAGCAAGCGAAGAGAGTCAAACTGTATCAGCTAAAAAAGAAGCCTTGAAAGTATCTGTAGATCAATTGCAGGCAGCTGTCTTGGAATTGCCTGAGCATGAGACAAGCAAAGAAGTTCTTGAAAAAGCCAATGAACTATTGGGATTGGCGCAAGAAGTTCTTGAAAACACAACAGTTTCTCTGAATGATGTTGAAGAAATGAACAAACTTGTGAAGAGAATGTTTAATTCTGTTAAAAATGCTACAACACGTTTGACTTCAGGTGCTCGTGACTCACGTAATGGTCAAAGTATGGGACAAGGTTCTAATCTAAGATCTGCACCTATTGATAAAACGACTAAACGTGGGAGTCTTGGGATAGTTGTAGCGGACTCTGGATTTATCACAGGATATGCAACGCCATCTTCAACAATTGAAATTAAGAGAAATGGCCAAAAGATACTTACGTCTAAACTAGATGATACTGGAGCTTTTAAATTAAATGCACCAGGTATTAAAGTGGGAGATAAAGTTGAATTAGTAGTCAATGGTCAAAGTGTTTATAATACTACAGTAAGTCAAGTAGACACAGTGGCATTCAATGATAGTTTAGCTGGTGTAGCTCAGGTTGATGGATATACAGCGTCAGAAGCTGATGTTGAAATATCAATTGGTGGGAAAAAATACACAACTAAATCTCAATCAAACGGATATTTTACAGTTAATGTAGACCCTAAGTTGATGGTGAAAGGTGCTACTATTACAGCCGTAGTCAAAAAGAACGGAAAAGAAGTAGGACGTGGAACAAGTAACGTTCGTGAAACAAGAAAAACAGACTTTGGTGTTGGTTGGAATAAAAACCCAATGCTTAACTATTCAGAGCGTGATGTATATTCACCAGATACCAAGCAATATGCCTTCGTAAGTGTAGGGACTGCTGATAAAGCCTACGATAATATTCGTGTGTATCGTGAAGAGCGTATCGAAAAAGATGGAAATAAATATTATTACTGGATCGTAGATTCAGGTCCAGCGGAAAATGCTCTTGCGGGTTCTTCTAAGAAAATATCACTTGCTATTCCGCGTACTGTAGGAGATCCGTATGACTTCACTTATACAAAATATAAAGATGGAAGTCAAATATCTCATCAAGAGTATGCAAGTGCATCAAAATGGGAGTATGAAAACACGTTTTCTCGAGCTTATGTTAAAAATGGTGAACGCCGTTCAGGGTCAACTTATGGTGAAAATATAGGTTCTTGGATGGATTATGCTAATCCTGATAATAGTTGGAGAAAAAATATTTATCGTGATTCTAGAAAAGATGGTACCGATCGTAATCCAGATGCAGCTTCACGTGTGAAAGATATGTACGGTATTACAACAGGTGGTTTAATTTATAACCTTGCTAGAGGGGTAATCGAAGATAAACTGAACGTTGTTGCTGGTCAACGTACAATTATTACTTTCAAAACAAAAATTCTTGAAGGTGATGAGTTAGATCAAAGCATTATGTCGGATTGGGGTAATAAAAATAAAAATAATCCGATGCTTGCGGATATTAAAAAACGTTTAGCGAATGATCCGTATCTTGCCTATGGCGGATACTCAACAGATGGGCTAATTCGATATAGAAACGGTCAAAACGCCATTATCGGTACCCTACCACTGAAACCAGAGGAAGCTGCTAAATATGACTTAAAACCAAAATCTAAACCGCAAAGTACTAAAGTAGGGGTCATTCCAGACGCTTACAACAGTATTGCGAATCCAAATGAATTACCTGCAGGTACAACATATCGTTGGTTTAAAGATCCAGATGTATCAAGACCTACAGCACCGAATGCACCTGTGTATGGTAAAGTGGAAGTCACTATTCCTGAACGTGGAAAATTTATTGTTGATGCTCCCGTGCATGTTGTAGATGACAAAGCTCAAACACCAGTAGCAACAGCTAAGGATAATGGGGATGTAACTGCAAAACCACAAGATCCAAAAAAAGTAGATAAAATCAAAGTAAGCTTCACAGGTGAAGATAACAAGCAAAAAACAGCTGAAGGAACTAAAGGAACAAACGGCAAATGGACTGTAAATAATCCAGATGTTCGAATTGATCCAAATACTGGGGAAATTACAATCCCAGCTAATAAAGTAAAAGATTTAACAGAAGTAACTGCAGTTACGAAGAATGGAAATGGTGCGGATTCAGATCCAGCTAAAGCAACTGCGAAAGATACTCAAAAACCACAAGCTACTTTAAATGGCATTACGCTAACAGAGACAGCCAATACACCAATCTTTACAGTCTATCGTGGTGCTGACTTTAACCCTGAACTTAAGGTATGGGATAACTCAGGAAAAATCTCAAAAGTAACAGTTGGAAATCTTCCTGGCGGAGTAAGTGCTTCTAACTTTACAGCCCAAACTGGTAAAGATGGAAGTTCAGAAGATAAAAAGTATAAAACTCGCTTGTCTTCGGGTAGAGTAATCGATACTCAGACATTAGGAGAACATACTGCTACTCTTCACGTAGAAGGAAGTAGTGCTACTGACAGTCGTGACTTGAAATTCAAGTACCGTGTTGTGGATATTACAACAAAAAATTTGGAAAATGGTGTCGCGAAAGTACCAGTAGGTTCAACTTTAAATGTACCAAATAGCCGTACAAATGTTGATGCTCATAATTATCTTAAAGTTGTAGATAGCCAAGATCAAAGCGATCGTGGAAATAGCCACTTGCCTCAAGGTATGACTTGGACGTGGAAAGCTGGAGACAACTTAGATCCAGGTACTACATTAGACAATTCAGGGAAATATACTCGAAATGCTACAGCGCAATTCCCAAGTTCTGTAACAGATAACAATAGTACAACTAGAACAACATTTGCACCGACAGAAATCAAGCGTCCAGTAGTTCTTGCGGTAACGCCGACAGCGCCTAGCGTAGTAGCCAATGAAAATGGTAGTGTAACAGTTACCCCACCAACACGTCCTAATGGTACTACACCGCAAGATATTGATACAATTACACTTACTTATACCCCAACAGGTAAGACTACACCAGAAACTGTAACAGTTGCAAAATCAGGAAATAACTGGACAGTCAATGGTAAGACAACCGATAAAGTATCAGTAACTCCAGCAGGTGTTGTAACAATTTCTGATCTTGAAGTTGCGGATGGTAAAGAAGTAACTGCAAAAGTTTCTAAGAGAATTGATAATAATGTAGTTCTTGAAAGTCCAGTAGCTAAAGTAACATCAAAATCTTCTAAACCAGCTAAACCAGTAGCAACAGCAAAAGACAATGGTGATGTTACAGGTAAACCACAAGATCCAGCAAAAGCAGATAAAATTACTGTAAGCTATACTGGAGAAGATAATCAACCAAAAACAGCTGTTGGAACTAAAGATCCGAAAGGAAAATGGACAGTAAATACTCCAGAAGTACAAATCAATCCAAATACTGGAGAAATCACGATTCCGGAAAATAAAGTAAAAGACGGAACAGAAGTAACAGTAGTTACGAAAAATGGAAATGGTACTGATTCAGATCCAGCAAAAGCAACAGCGAAATTTTCTAAGCCAGCTAAACCAGTAGCAACAGCAAAAGACAATGGTGATGTTACAGGTAAACCACAAAATCCAGCAAAAGCAGATAAGATTACTGTAAGCTATACAGGGGAAGATAATACTCCGAAAACAGCTGTTGGAACTAAAGGAACAAATGGCAAATGGACTGTGAATAATCCGGAAGTTAGAATTGATTCCAATACAGGGGAAATCACTATTCCGGCAGATAAGGTGAAAGATAACACAGAAGTAACAGTAGTTACTAAAAATGGAAATGGTGCTGATTCAGATCCAGCAAAAGTAACTGCAAAAGATGTTCAAAAACCACAAGCTACTTTAAATGGTCTTCCATTAACAGAAACAGCTAATTCACCAATCTTTACAGTCTATCGTGGTGCTGACTTTAACCCTGAATTGAAGGTATGGGATAACTCAGGTGTGATTTCTAAAGTAGAAGTTAAGGGAGGACTTCCAAAAGGAGTAACCGCTTCTACATTTACATCTCAAACAGGAAAAACTGAAGCAAATCCATATGCAACTCGCTTGTCTTCAGGTACTGTATTGAATACTGAAACTTTAGGAGAACATGAAGCTACTCTACATGTTGAAGGAAGCAGTGCTACTGATAGCCGTGATTTGAAATTCAAGTATCGAGTAGTTGATATTGAGACTAGAAACCTTGAAATGGGTATCGCAAAAGTACCAGTAGCTTCAACGTTGAATGTAGCCAATAGTGGTAAAAATATTGATGCTCATAGATATCTTAAGGTTGTAGATAGTGAAGATAAAGCAGATCGTGGAAACAATTATTTACCAAGTGGTATGACGTGGACATGGAAAGCTGGAGATAAAGTAGATTCAGGAACAACACTAGATAACTCAGGGAAATATACTCGAAACGCAACAGCAGTATTCCCGGATACCAGCAAAAATTCTATTACGGATGTAAATAGTACAACTAGAACAACATTTGCACCTGCAGAAATTAAGCGTCAAGTAGTGTTAGCAGTAACGCCAACAGTGCCTAGCGTAGTTGGACATGAGAATGGTAGTGTGACAATTACCCCACCAACACGCCCTAATAGTACTAATCCACAAGATATTGATACTATCACCCTTACTTATGTACCAACAGGTAAGACAACTCCAGAAACTGTAACAGTTACAAAATCAGGAAATACTTGGACTGTAAATGGTAAGACAGCTGATAAAGTGTCAGTAACCCCTACAGGTGTTGTGACAATTTCGGATGCTGAAGTTGCAGATAAAACAGAAATAACTGCAAAAGTTTCTAAGAGAATTGATAATGTAGTTCTTGAGAGTCCAGTAGCTAGAGGAACAGCAAATGGTAGTTTGGGAGCTGAAGTTACTCCACCAGCACCAGTTCTGGAAAAAGAAAAAACTACGCCAGTTACAGTAGTAACACCAAACAAACCAGGTTCAACAATCACCACAGAAACACCAGTCAATGGATTAACAGTAGATGGCGATGGTAACTTAACCGGCACACCAACTGTCACAGATTGGGGACCAAAAGAAGAAGAACGTCAAGTTACGATCCCAGTTAAAGTTAAACATGGTGACGAGGTAGTTACTAAGGATGTTCCAGTTACAATTCAACGCGATACAGATGGAGATGGAATTCCAGATAAAGTAGATTCAGATGATGAT
>NZ_AICU01000041.1:0-4743 GCF_000257865.1 Streptococcus mitis SK575
AGACATTCAAAGACAAGGAAATAACGATGAACAAGAAAATATTAGAAACATTAGAGTTCAATAAGGTCAAGGCCTTGTTTGAACCCCATTTGTTGACCGAGCAGGGCTTGGAGCAATTGAGACAGCTGGCTCCGACTGCCAAAGCAGATAAAATCAAGCAGGCTTTTGCTGAGATGAAGGAAATGCAGGCTCTTTTCGTCGAGCAACCGCATTTTACCATTCTCGCAACTAAGGAAATTGCAGGAGTCTGCAAGCGTTTGGAGATGGGGGCGGACCTCAATATTGAGGAGTTCCTACTCTTGAAGCGCGTGCTTCTTGCCAGCCGAGAACTGCAAAGTTTTTACGCCAATCTGGAAAATGTCAGCTTGGAAGAATTAGCCCTTTGGTTTGAGAAATTACATGATTTTCCGCAATTACAAGGAAATCTCCAAGCCTTTAATGATGCAGGTTTCATTGAAAATTTTGCCAGTGAAGAATTGGCGCGCATCCGTAGGAAAATCCATGATAGCGAGAGTCAGGTCCGCGATGTTTTACAGGACCTGCTCAAGCAAAAAGCGCAGATGTTGACAGAAGGGATTGTTGCCAGCAGAAATGGCCGTCAGGTTCTACCTGTCAAAAACACTTACCGTAATAAGATTGCAGGTGTTGTTCATGATATTTCTGCCAGCGGAAACACCGTCTATATCGAACCCCGTGAGGTGGTCAAACTGAGCGAAGAAATCGCTAGTCTGCGAGCAGATGAGCGCTATGAAATGCTTCGCATTCTCCAAGAAATTTCTGAGCGTGTTCGCCCTCATGCGGCTGAGATTGCCAATGATGCTTGGATTATCGGCCATCTGGACTTGATTCGTGCCAAGGTCCGCTTTATCCAAGAGAGGCAAGCAGTCGTTCCTCAGCTATCAGAAAATCAAGAGATTCAACTGCTCCATGTCTGCCATCCTCTGGTCAAAAATGCCGTCGCAAATGATGTCCATTTTGGTCAAGATTTAACAGCCATTGTCATTACAGGTCCCAATACTGGTGGTAAGACTATCATGCTCAAAACTCTGGGCTTGACGCAGGTTATGGCTCAGTCTGGTTTGCCGATTTTAGCAGACAAGGGAAGTCGTGTTGGTATTTTTGAAGAAATCTTTGCCGATATTGGCGATGAGCAGTCTATTGAGCAGAGCTTGTCTACCTTCTCTAGCCACATGACCAATATTGTGGATATTCTTGGCGAGGTCAACCAGCATTCGCTCTTGCTCTTGGATGAGTTGGGGGCTGGTACAGATCCTCAAGAGGGAGCCGCCCTTGCCATGGCTATTCTGGAGGACCTTCGCCTGCGTCAAGTTAAGACTATGGCTACAACTCACTATCCGGAACTCAAGGCCTACGGTATTGAGACAGCCTTTGTGCAAAATGCCAGCATGGAGTTTGATACTGCAACTCTTCGCCCGACTTATCGCTTTATGCAGGGTGTTCCTGGCCGAAGCAATGCCTTCGAAATTGCCAAACGTCTGGGCCTATCTGAAGTTATCGTAGGGGATGCCAGCCAGCAGGTAGATCAGGACAATGACGTCAACCGGATCATTGAGCAACTGGAAGAGCAGACGCTGGAAAGCCGTAAACGCTTGGACAATATCCGTGAGGTGGAGCAAGAAAATCTCAAGATAAATCGTGCGCTTAAAAAACTCTACAACGAGCTCAATCGTGAAAAGGAAACCGAGCTTAATAAGGCGCGTGAACAGGCTGCTGAGATTGTGGACATGGCCCTAAGTGAAAGTGACCAGATTCTCAAAAATCTCCACAGTAAATCTCAACTCAAGCCCCACGAAATCATTGAAGCCAAGGCCAAGCTGAAAAAATTAGCTCCTGAAAAAGTGGACTTGTCTAAAAATAAGGTCCTTCAAAAAGCTAAGAAAAAACGAGCTCCAAAGGTGGGAGATGATATCGTGGTTCTCAGTTATGGCCAGCGTGGTACCTTGACCAGTCAACTCAAGGACGGCCGTTGGGAAGCCCAAGTTGGTTTAATCAAGATGACCTTGGAAGAGAAAGAATTTGACCTTGTTCAAGCTCAGCAAGAAAAACCAGTCAAGAAGAAACAAGTCAATGTTGTGAAACGGACATCTGGCCGAGGCCCTCAAGCCAGACTGGACCTTCGAGGTAAACGCTATGAAGAAGCTATGAATGAGCTAGATGCCTTTATCGACCAAGCCTTGCTTAATAATATGGCTCAAGTTGATATCATCCATGGTATCGGAACAGGTGTCATCCGTGAAGGTGTCACCAAATACCTACAAAGAAACAAGCATATCAAGAGTTTTGGCTATGCCCCACAAAATGCTGGAGGCAGTGGTGCGACTATTGTCACTTTTAAAGGATAAGAAATATTTCGGAATTCATAAAGTAAAAACTGTTGAACTAATTTTTACTAATAAACACATTGACAAAAGACAACATTTTTTGTAAAATAAGAATCAATTAAATACCAACACCGAATGAAGTTTAATAGAAGTGGGGAATCGTTTGATTTTCCATGACTGTAAATGGACGGAACTCTGGAGAGACCGTAAAGGCACCGAAGGGGCAAGGCAGGCAACTGCTCAAACTCTCAGGTAAAAGGACAGAGCTAGGATAGACCGCTTTTTAGCATTTATCTAAGCATTCCAGAGTACATGTATCTTACATGTGCTCTTTCTTTTGGGGTTGAAAAGATAGGAGAAGGAAATGTTAGAATTGCTTAAATCAATCGATGCTTTTGCTTGGGGCCCACCCCTCTTGATTCTCTTGGTCGGAACAGGGATTTACCTAACTGTCCGTCTAGGTCTCTTGCAGGTTTTGCGTTTGCCCAAGGCCTTCCAGCTTATTTTTACTAAGGACAAGGGGCATGGCGATGTATCCAGTTTTGCGGCCTTGTGTACAGCCCTCGCAGCTACAGTTGGTACGGGAAATATTATCGGGGTGGCGACGGCTATCAAGGTCGGTGGCCCAGGAGCCCTCTTTTGGATGTGGATGGCGGCTTTCTTTGGGATGGCTACCAAGTATGCGGAAGGACTACTAGCTATCAAATACCGCACCAAGGACGACCATGGTGCAGTAGCGGGAGGTCCCATGCACTATATCCTTCTAGGGATGGGAGAAAAGTGGCGTCCACTTGCTATCTTCTTTGCCTTGGCAGGTGTGCTTGTAGCTTTATTGGGGATTGGGACCTTCACTCAAGTTAACTCGATTACAGAATCTATCCAAAATACAACGGCTATTTCGCCAGCCATCACAGCTCTTGTGTTATCTGTATTTGTAGCGATTGCAGTCTTTGGCGGACTCAAGTCCATTTCTAAGGTTTCAACTACTGTTGTCCCTTTTATGGCTATCATTTATATTTTGGGAACTCTTACAGTTATTTTCTTTAATATAGGGAAAATTCCTGGCACAATCGCTTTAATTTTGACATCAGCTTTTAGTCCAGTTGCTGCGGTAGGTGGATTTGCCGGTGCTAGCATTCGGATGGCTATCCAAAATGGTGTGGCGCGTGGTGTCTTTTCTAACGAATCTGGTCTGGGTTCTGCTCCCATTGCAGCGGCTGCAGCTAAGACAAATGAACCAGTAGAGCAAGGCTTGATTTCCATGACAGGAACCTTTATTGATACACTCATTATCTGTACCTTGACTGGTTTGACCATCTTGGTAACTGGTGTTTGGAGTGGTGATTTGAATGGAGTTGCCTTGACTCAGTCAGCCTTCTCAACAGTCTTTTCACACTTTGGACCTGCCCTCTTGACCATATTCCTTGTGCTCTTTGCCTTTACGACAATTCTAGGTTGGAACTACTACGGGGAACGTTGTTTTGAGTTCCTCTTTGGGGTTCGCTTTATCTGGCTTTACCGTGTGGTCTTTGTACTCATGGTCTTGTTGGGAGGATTTATCGAGTTGGATATGGTTTGGATTATCGCGGATATCGTGAATGCCTTAATGGCTCTACCAAACTTGATTGCTCTCTTAGTTTTATCGCCAGTCATTATTGCTGAGACTAAAAAGTATTTTGATAAATAATGAAATCACACCTCGCGTGTGATTTTTTGCTTTCATAAAAAATTTCTATCGGTGCAATTTAAAATATATATTATACACGGTATAGAATCTGTGATAGACTAGATTTCAACAAAATGAAAAGAGGTTTTATGATGACAACATTTACCATCCATACAGTAGAATCAGCACCAGCAGAAGTGAAAGAAGTTCTTGAAACAGTACAAAAAGATAACAATGGCTATATTCCCAACCTAATCGGTCTCTTGGCTAATGCACCAACTGCTTTAGAGGCTTATCGTACTGTCGGAGCCATCAATCGTCGCAACAGCCTGACACCCGTTGAGCGTGAAGTGGTGCAGATCACGGCAGCCGTAACCAATGGTTGTGCCTTCTGCGTCGCAGGTCACACAGCTTTTTCCATCAAACAAATCCAGATGAACGATGACCTTCTTCAAGCCCTTCGCAATCGTACTCCAATTGAAACAGATCCTAAATTAGACACCCTAGCTAAGTTTACCTTGGCAGTTATCAATACCAAGGGTCGTGTAGGAGATGAAGCCTTGGCTGAGTTTCTAGAAGCTGGATACACCCAACAAAATGCCTTGGATGTGGTTCTTGGTGTCAGCCTAGCCAGCCTCTGTAACTATGCTAACAACCTAGCCAATACACCAATTAACCCAGAATTACAACCTTATGCCTAATTCATATCTGAGTAAAATGAAGTCTGGAATAATC
>NZ_AICU01000042.1:0-6205 GCF_000257865.1 Streptococcus mitis SK575
GTAATAGCTGTAATAGCTGTAATAGCTGTAATAGCTGTAATAGCTGTAATAGCTGTAATAGCTGTAATAGCTGTAATAGCTGTAATAGCTGTGATGTCAAATATCCATCATAGTAGTTTTTATTGTTTTATTCCTAGTGGGAATATTGCTTTTAAATTTGATTTTGTGTTTTAACATCAGGAGGGACAATGGAAAATAAATCAAATTCACTCAATAGAATAAAGCGTCATCAACGTGAAAAGGTGTTGCGCTTTTCTATTCGTAAATATAGTTTCGGTGCCGCTTCAGTTGCTGTTGCAGCACTGATGTTTTTAGGTGCGCGCGTTGTTAGCGCAGATACCGTAAGCGGAAGCAATTCACAATCTACGGCGGGTGTAGTACAACCTAACGATAAGGGCGACTCGCCTGTGGGTATTAAGGAACCTACTGAAAATAAATCAGAAGTAGTCAATAGTTCTTTAGAAAATAAAGAAACTGCACTTGTTGAAAATAGTAGTAATACGGTTGATAAAAGTCAGTTAAGAACAGTAGTTGAAGAATTAAATTCTCTTCTTTCAACTAAATTAAACCTTGACGACTCAGTGCTTTCTTCTGTAAAAGAAAGAGTTCAGAGAGCTCAGGCGTTACTAGATAAAGCTGATGCAGTTCAAAAAGATATTAATGAACTAAAAGAACTTTTGTCTGCTGATTTAGCTACTTTATCTAATGCGGTAAAAGAATCAAGTGAGGTTCGAGAAAGTAATACTGGAACTGAGGCTGAAAAACCAGCGATCCAACCTTCTTCTGAAGTAAGAGCAAGCGAAGAGAGTCAAACTGTTTCAGCTAAAAAAGATGCTTTGAAAGTATCTGTTGATCAGTTGAAAGCAGCAATTTCAGAAGTTCCTGAACATGATACTACGAAAGGAGTTCTTGAAAAAGCCAATGAACTATTAGGAGTGGCTCAAGTAGTCCTTGAAAATACAACAGTTTCTCTGAACGATGTTGAAGAAATGACAAAACGTGTGAAGAGAATGTTTATTTCTGTTAAAAACGCTACAACGCGTTTGACTTCAGGAACTCATGATCCGCGTAATGGTCAGAGAATAGCGAAGGGAACAGGGTTTAGAGCAGATCGTGAACGTGTAGAAGGTCCGTTGTACAATGTTAAAGAGTATATCTCAGAGCCTGCAGGAGGAGGTTCGACAGTTGAAGGAAATCGTCCGCGAACAATCGAAAAAGTATTCATGAAAGCAAAATATAGTACGGAGGGTAATCAGAAATTTATTACTTACGATGTTTACTTCCATAATGACGGTAAAGCATTGGGTGGGGAGTTTGTTGGCGATGCCTTTTGGTTCTATCCGCCTCGTGATCTTTTGTATAATGTTGGTGGCAATTATCCAGTAGGACTTGTTTCTGATGCTTACTATGAACGTTATGAAAAAAAACCAGGAACAACAGGGACGCTTTCTCAAAATCCAAATAATTTTACTCAAGTGGGAGGGAGATATACGGTTCCTCTAATCGCAGGGAAAAATCAGGATTACGGTTCACAAAGTTTGTGGGGCAGCGCAGGTGGTATTTTTGAGTTTGGTGGTGGTCCAACCAGACCTAATCAGAGACAGCAGATGTTGAAGAAATTGGAAAATAATCCAGACCTAAATCGTATTATTCGATTAAATAATGACCCTAATGGACCTTATCCTCGTGGATCTTATTCTCATCTATTAACTATATCAAAACATCAAAATTTCGCTTATAAATATCACGTTAAGATGCGTTTAAGAGATAATGTTACGGAAGCAGAAGCCCAAAGAGCGGGTGCAATGGCTGTAAGCGCTAAAGCGGGAGGTGGAACAACTGCGTATGAAGCGTATGTATATGCTGCTACTGGAACAAGGTTAGTTAGTAAGCCAGCAACTCCAAGGATTCCAACAAACTTGACGGGTAAAGCTGGCACTAGAACTCAAATAGAGGTAGATGCAGAAGCAGGCGTATCAGTTGTTGTATATGACCATGGAGGTAAAGAGCTAGGTCGAAGGGAAGCGAACGCAAGTGGTAAAGCGTTTATCACTCCAAACAAAGACATTCCGAGCGGGAATGTGACAGCCAAGGCTATAGATAAAGCAGGAAATGTTTCTGACCCAAGTAATCCTCAAGTTGCAACTGCTCCAGTACCAAACCCAATTACAGTTAGTCCATTTACACATGGAGATACCAGTGTTACCTTAAGACCGAATGGTAAGACAGATATTGTTTATGCGACAATTCGTGGTAATGGTATTAAGTATGAGAAACAAGCTAATGGTAATTACCGTGAATTATCTAATCCATCACGTATGAGTTTTAAAGCAAATCAAGATGGAACAATAACGATCGGCTTGCCACAAGGTCAACAACTTCAAGCCGGTGATCGGGTAGTGACACGTGCTGAGAATAGCGATATAACGTCGAATACAGGCACCCGTGCTTCCGGAGAAACAGAAGGCTACGGTCAATTAAAACGAAGTGACAAAGTTCATGTGAAAGATCCAAGCAATTTATCTCCGACTGATAAAGAACGTGTAAAAGCAGCCGTTTTAAAAGCTAATCCAGGTATTAAAGTTGCCGATCTAACAATTGCTCAAAATGGTGATGTAACCTATAATCATCGTGGTGAAGGTTCAAATGGCAAGCGAGAAATACGATTAAAAGATAATGTTGTTCTAGATAATGTAGCTCCAGGTAAACCAACGATTGAAACACCATTATTAGGGAAAGCAGGAACAAGAACATCTATCACAGTTCAAACTGAAGCAGGTGCTAAAGTAGAACTTTTTGATTCAAAAAATAGAAAAATTGGAGAAAAAGTAGCTGACAAACAAGGTAGAGTGACCATTGAACCAACAGCAAATCTAGTAGCAGGAAATGTAACAGCAAAAGCAACAGATGAAGCAGGAAATATCTCACAACCAAGTGATGCTAAGGTTGCTACTTATCCGTTAGTAAAACAACCAATTATTAATATCAAACAAGGGGAAAGACTAACTCCTGAGGAAATTAAACAAACCGTTCTATTACAAAACGGAGCTGGAACAACTAACCTACCAAGTAATGTCCAAGTTACAGGTAACTTTGACACGTCTAGTGCTGGAGATAAGAAAACAACAGTTACTGTAACATTTCCAGATGCACCAGCACAACAAGTTGAGGTAACTTATAAAGTATTACCAACATTCCCGATAGCCAGTACGGTGTATGATTTCAAAGGTATGGACCATGGTAATAGTGAATCTGGCTATTATGTGAATACAGGAAACCTTCCAAGCGGAATGGTTTGGGTTGCTAAACGAAATGGTGAGCAGGAACAAAGCGCATCAAAATTAAGAGAGATGCTTAAGGCAGATCCAGTAGGCACAAAAACATATACATTTAGTGGTAAGTACAATCATGGAAGATTTACAAATAATCCTAATGATGCTCAAAAATTAGCACATACAGGAACATTTGAACATAAAGTGTTTGATGTAGAAGCAAATAGAACAAGAGTCACTGTTTCAAAAGGTGCTACTTTAACAGAACAAAATGCAAAAGATGCAGTAGCTAAGGTAGCTGGGTCAGAGAACCTACCAACTGGAACAACCTATGAATGGGTTGATAATCATGGAAATAAACAAAATCCAGTAGCCAACACTCCAGGTGTACAAAATTACAGAGTAAAAGTTACATTACCAATGTCTCAAACAGGGGCGAATCAGCCAGACGCAACACAAAAAAGACCATCTAAGATAATAGATGTGACAGTCAATGTAAAACCGGATGTGCCAACATACAATACAACAATAAAGGCAAATGGTAATATCAAAGTTCCAACAGTTGCATCAACAGATAGAGAATTAACAGGTACAGGTGCTCCAGGAGCTAAGATAAAAGTAACAGTACCAGGTGTAACAATTAATGAAGTTACAGTAGGTAATAACGGTAAGTGGACAGTAACACTTCCTAAAGGATTAAATAGTAATCAATTAAATCAAACACAATTGGTCCCTCAAGATCAAGTGACTATTACTCAAAGTGTAGGTGGCGTAGAAAGTGATCCAGTGAATGTAGCTGTATCATTAGGAGAAACAACGATTCAACCATCAGTAGCTTCTAAAGATGGAGCTAGTCTTGTAGCAGGAACTAAGAATATCGTAGTTAAAGCTCCGCATGATGCAGGAATGGTTTATGTATCTTATACAGATAAAGCAACAGGTAAGGCGCATGAGATAGGCCTAAAACGTGAAAATATTAATAGTCCATGGGTTTCTATTAAACCAACTCTTGGTGTAGTTACGAATACATCGAAAGATGCATTTACGAATAACATCACTATTGAGATGAAAGAATCCATTGCAGAAGGAACTGCTAAAGCAATAGCTAATATTTCAGAAGGTAAGTATTCAAGTGCAGTTGATTGGAAAACAATCCAAGTAACAAATCAAGCACCAACCGTTACATCTGCAGTTGCAGGAAATGAAAAAGTATTAGAATTTGGAGAAAATATAGATCTTAAGACTTTAGTTACAAAAGCTGACTATGAAGATGATAAAGATGCAACACGTGGTACTAAAGTACGAACAGAGATTGTATCAGTAAATGGACAAAATAATGTGAAAGATATTAATTCTAGAAAACCAGGCACATATATTGTCAAATACAAAGCAATTGATAGTCAAGGTAAAGAATCAGGAGAAATACAATTAACGGTTAAAGTTAGGGAAGATAAACCAACACCACCAACAGCAACTGCACCAAGTGATGGAACAGTAACAGTAACACCAACAGGGGATGCTGATAAAGTAATTGTTAATTACACAGATGAGAAAAATGCTCAAAAAACAGTAACCGTAGTTAAGGCTAAGAATGGAACATGGTCATCATCAGATAAACCAGCAGGAGTAACTGTTGATCCAAGAACAGGAGCTTTATTAATTCCAGAAGACGGAGTTAGAGACAGAAGCCAAGTAACAGCGACGGCAACAAAAGGTGATAGTAGACCATCAGATCCAAAAATAGTTACAGCGCAACAAAGAGATTTTGTACCAGTAGTTCCAGATAAGACACCTGTTACAAAAGTCACAAACTTGACACCTGAAGAAAGAGAAAAAGTAAAAGCTAAAGTTCAAAATCGCAACCCTGGTAAAAACATTAGCATCTCGGAAGACGGTACTGCAACATTAACAGATCCGAAGACAAATATTAGTCATCAAATATCTGGAGATAAGTTGGTTGAATCAAACGATAAGATTAAACCAACAGTTGAAATTCCTTATGATAATCCAGCTAGACAAGAAATTTATGTTTATTCTGGAGAAACAAATAACATTACAATCAAAGTAAAAGATAACTCTGGAAAAATATCTAAATCATATCTTGTGTTTGCGGCTAATGATAGAAGAGGTTTAGGAGCAGAGGATAACAGTTACTTGGGTGGTGGAAGTAGCAACGGATTGTATCTAACAGCGACTAAAATACATTCAGATACACCAACTTCAGAAAACCAACCAGCAACAATTACAGTAAGTGGGAATCTTAATAATCAGCCATTTACAGGTGAAAAATCAATTACTCGTTATGTATTTGCTGAAGATCCAAGTGGAAATACAAACTATGATCACGTAGGTCGCACAGATGATACAGGAGCATTAGGACGCGTTAAATTTGTGTGGAAATCACAAACATCAAAATATGATGCGCAAGCCCCAGGAACACCGCTTCTATTGGACAATGCAGATGCGACTCAAATTGAAAATGCTGTAAAACAAGCTAATCCAACCTTTAGCGATAAAATTAAGTCTGTAACAGTTAATGGCAATAATGTGATTGTGACCTATAAAGACGATAGTACAGATCGATTAGACGCTTCTAAAGTTTTCAAAGTACGTGATTCTAATCCAACACCTCCAACAGCAACAGCACCAAGTGATGGAACAGTTACAGTAACGCCAACAGGGGATGCAGATAAAGTCACGGTTAATTACACTGATGAGAAAGAACAAAATAAAACTGTAACAGTAGTCAAAGATAAAAATGGAACATGGTCATCATCAGATAAGCCAGCAGGTGTAACAGTAGATTCAAGTACAGGGCAACTCCTTATTCCAGCTGAAGGTGTAAAAGATAAAAGTCAGGTAACAGCAACAGCTACGAAAGGTGACAGTCATCCATCAGAACCAACTACTGTGACGGCACAAGCAAAAGACTT
>NZ_AICU01000043.1:0-1533 GCF_000257865.1 Streptococcus mitis SK575
GCATAGCGGGTGGTTTTTTTGTCTCGCACCTAACGGAGCGAGACGGACTGAAAGTCACATAATTAAAAAAGTTGGAGCTCAGTACTCCAACAATTACTATTAAAATGTTTGGCGTTTTGCTTTACGCTCTGCACGACCGCGAGCACGATTTTCGGCGCGCTTGGTTTTGCGGCGCTTTTCATCAACCGCCCATTGAATTTTCTTCTTATAACCTGGTTTGACTTTTTTCTTTTTCTTTTTAACCAAACCAATCATTTCGATATCAAGTTTATCTTGTTTTTTCTCACGGTTAGCACGACGATCACGGTCATAAGTATCTTGAAATTCCCCGTCTTTGACCATCTTAGGAGTAAACTTGATTCCCAATTTCTCCAACTCACGGATATCCGAGTCATCACTTGGCTGATAAAGGGTAATAGCTGTACCTGGTAGGCCATTGCGTCCAGTACGACCAACACGGTGGACAAAGAAAGATAAGTCTTGCGGAATGGCATCATTGATGACATGGCTGACACCTTCAATGTCAATCCCACGCGCCGCCAAGTCTGTTGCGACAATGTACTCAAAATCCAGATTTTTCACCTGATTCATGATTCGCTTACGTTCACGAGGGGCAATATCTCCATGGATTTTTGCCACCTTCAAGCCTTGAGCAGTCAGATATGAATGCAATTCATCAGCACGCGTTTTAGTGTTAACAAAAATCATTGCCAAATAAGGCTGCATCAACTGAGTCAACTGGTAAATTTGAGCATTCTTGTCACGTCCCTTAGTAGAAATCAACCAATTATCAATGGTATCAGAAATGACCGTTTTGGTCTTGATTTTCTCCATGACAGGATTTGACAAGTATTTTTTCAAGAATGGTTGCAACTTTTGTGGAATAGTCGCTGAGAAAACCATGAATTGCAAGTCTTTTGGAAGGCTTCCAGCAATCTTATCAACAGTTTCTAAGAATCCCATATCCAAGGTCATGTCTGCCTCATCGACCACAAAGGTCTTGGCCTTGTGAATAGCCAAATCACCAGATTTAACCAAGTCGTAGATACGGCCTGGTGTTCCGATAACAATATGAGGCTGATTGCTTGCCAATTTTTCAATCTGGCGAGCCTTATCCGTACCACCCACATAATTAACTACACGAACTTCCACTTCTGAGTGGGCAGCAATCTGACGGGCCGCTTGGTAAATTTGAGTAGCCAACTCACGACTCGGTGCAGTAATGACTGCTTGAACACTATCGCTAGCTTCATCTAATTGCTGGAAAATCGGCAACAAGAAAGTATGAGTCTTACCCGAACCTGTTTTTGATTCACCGACTAGGTCACGACCTGCCAAAACAATAGGAATCAACTTATCTTGCACCTCTGTTGGAATTGTAAATTTCAACTCCTCCAAGGCTTCTCTAATATAGTTTTTAAATTGAAATTTCGTAAATGACATAATATCCTCGATTCTATCTATCTTACCAATTATACCATATTTTATTTCATTTCAGTA
Source organism: Streptococcus mitis SK575 (assembly GCF_000257865.1). GTDB lineage: Bacteria > Bacillota > Bacilli > Lactobacillales > Streptococcaceae > Streptococcus > Streptococcus mitis_CQ. The sequence goes on from NZ_AICU01000043.1 coordinate 1,501, forward strand.
GTCTCACTTATTTATACTCAATGAAAATCAAAG
>NZ_AICU01000044.1:0-3753 GCF_000257865.1 Streptococcus mitis SK575
AAAATCGTATGTTATAGGCTTTTACTTTTCTTTGCTTAAGTGAATGACTTGGTCATAGTGTTTTAAGTCTTCTTCCGTGTAGTGGTGAATGACTTCAATGACTGTTTGAGGTAGGGAGAAGAGTAAGTCGCTAATTTTTCTGCTATTTTCCGAGTCAAGATTGGCCTTAATTTCATCTGCTAAGATGAGTTGACTATCGTGATAGAGGGCACGAGCAATTTCTAGTCGTTGTTTCTCGCCACCAGATAGACTGTCATTGCTAAGGATTCGATTTTTCAAATGTTCTAATCCTGTTTTTTTGAGGATATGATTTAAAGTCTCTGGATTTTTATCCAGTCCTAGAAGGATATTGTCTTCCAGAGATAGCGTGTCAAAGTAATGGCTATCTTGGAGGATATAGGAACTAAAGCTTGTGATTTCTTGACGTGACAGGTTCTGACCAGCAAAGCTAATCTGTCCACTTGTCGGTGTCTCTTCTCCATGAATGATATTGAGCAGGGTTGTCTTACCAGAGCCACTTTCCCCTATAATGGCAATTTTTTCTCCTTGCTTGATGTGCATGGAAATCGGAGACAGGAGGCTATTCCCATCTTTTTCTAGGGAGATGCTGTTAAGCTGGATATGGAAAATATTTTCTATGCTTCTTGGCGAGATGAAGTCAGACTGGCCCAAAAGTTTTTGGTATTTGTTGAGAAGAGTTCGATTCGCTTTTCGGGTGTTGGTAAAGTATGCCAACTCTTGGAATTGATAGCCGATGTTATGGGAAACTAGATAGATGGCCACAAAACTCGCTGCATCTAAATAATTATAGTAGGCCATAAAGCCACCGATGACGATTGGTGTGACAGAACAAAAGGCATCGATGCTATTGATCAAGAGACTGTTTAAAGTTCGTTGCTTTTCATAGTTAATTTCGGTATCTAAACTGGTTTGTAATTGCTTTTGATAGCGAGTAAAAAAGAAATCTTGTCCCTGATAATAGCGAATTTGTTGGCTACCACCAATAAAATTTGTCAAGCTTGCTAAGTAGCTCTGGTTAACAGTGGAACGCTTTTCAGAAAGTGAATCCAAACGCTTTGATCCAATAGCACTGCAGAGTACAGGAAAGGAGTAGAAGAGGATGAAAATCAAGCCCAAGTAAAAATTGGTCCACAGGGCATAGAGAATGGACACAGTGGTGAAGCCAAGAGAAGAAATGATGATGACCGTTGGCTCAATATAGTTTTCTTCTAGTTGCTTGACGTCGTTTTCTAGGTCAGACAAAATATCCTTTTCATCAATCTCATAACTGTTTAAAAATCGCTTGAAAATAGCACTCTTGATTCCATATTTGAAATCAGCAATTAAACGGGCATAGTAATAGCGTTTCCCAGCCAAACCTAGTAAGAGGATGAGATTACCAAGGATTCCTAAAATCAAAACTTTCCAAAGAAGGCCTAGTTCTTGATTGGTAAAACTGGCAACAATATTCTGAACAAGGGCTGGTGTGATAATTGCTTCCAACCAAGTAATGGCAATAGAAAAGAAGTAAAGTACGAGGTGCTTTTTAGTAACAAATCTTTTCAGCATAAAGAGTTGACCTCCCTATCGATATACATGTAATCAGTTTTAAAGTCATTATACTCCTTTTTATTAAATACTTCATATAAAAATGTAAATTTTTGGGGGATATACAATTAAATGAAAATATCGTAATGACACAGATTGAAACAAAAAGCGAACAAAACAAAATTCGTTGTTTCGATTCGCTTTTTGTATTATTATTATTATTATTATCTAGATTTTTCTTGCATCTCTGATAACATTTAGTCTGAGCAGGTACACTAATAGCTGATGGAATAAAATGTGTACATTAGATTATTTCCAAGCGCCACTGGCATCTACATAGTAACCATCAGGTGTGTAGGTATTGTGAAGCATCTTACCTGATGAAGCAAGGTAATACCAAGAGCCGCTATCTTTCACCCAGCCTGTTGCCATAGAACCTGAGTTGTTTAGATAATACCAAGATCCACTATCTTTGATCCAACCTGTCGCCATAGAACCTGAGTCTTTTAGGTAATACCAAGAGTGATTATCATATAGCCAATCACTAGCAATCATAGCTCCTGATGATTTAAAGGCATACCAGTTGCCACCTTGATAGAGCCAAGTTTGATTGAACATGATTCCTTTATCATTCATAAAGTACCAAGTTCCCTTGTCCTTAACCCAAGCATTTTTAACTAATTGCCCTTGTTTTTGATAGTACCAGCTTTCACTGTAATTCTTTTTTAGCCAACTTTCTGCTTTTAGAATCGGATAAAGTATTTTGAAGGCTCCTGCCCCCCTGTAGGAATGACTGATAACTCCTGGTTTTTGAAGTTTCAATTCTTCATAGTCGTCTGCCCAAGCAAAGACTTTTTGACCATTGACAGTCTCTGGTAAGGTAGCAGTGTAGGTCTTAGTTTGATAGTCCCATTTTGCATCAAGGTAGGTGTGTTGATCATTTGATTCGTCAATACGGAAGTAACCACTCTTTCCACCGTCATTATATACATCATCTACTACTTTAGTGGACCAGGTCTTTACTTCATTTCCACTCTTGGCTTCTACCTTGATATCCCCTCTATAGCCATAAGGAACGTAGAAATTCAGGTAACGCCCCTCTACACCCATCATAGACTTGTCCTTTTCTTGACCTAGGAAATTGACAGTTTGATCTTGACCATTGAGACTAACCGTCCACTCGATTTTCTCAGTTTTTGGCAAATCCAATACTTTGATATCTACTTCATTGCCATTGTCAAATTGAAGAATTTTGCCATCTTGATACTTAATACCACCCTTGACAACCCATTCTTCTTTCAATTCGAAGGCCTTTCCTGAATGAGGGAAAGCTAGTAAAGCTAAACCTGCTAGAGATAAACCAAATAATGTGATTTTTTTTGATACTTTCATTTTCTTAACCCCTTATTTTTGGAATAAAACAAATTGACTGTTTTCTGGATAAACTGATACATGTTGCTCCTTATTACTGCTTGATGCAGCTTCAAGGACTAGAGGATAAGAGTATTGATACAGTTCCTCTAAAGTGATTTTTCCGTTAGTATTGGTGTCTGCCATAGGCGAAATCATTCTATTTTGAAGTGAATCCCAACCTGTACCCATTGCCCAGTATCTGGTGGCAAGACTACCTACTCCGACTGCACTATACGATTTTTCACCTTTCCAAGAGGCACATAGTACGAGGAATTTAGAATCAAGCATTTCACCATTCTTACTTGCTGGATCTCCTGTTGAAAATCCTGCCAAAAATGCTTGTTCATCAAATCTTTCTTCAGAATTGGAGACGGCCTTTTCATCTGATTTACCTACATCTATAATTTTTCCTGAATAGCAACAATCCAGCATAACCACAAACTTACCTTTGTATTGTTTCAGTATAGATGCTAATTCCCAACCTGAAAAGGATGTTTTATCGCTACCAATGGCTATCGTCCCATCTTCTCCTCCATGACAAGTAAGGTAAAGATAGTTCACATCGCTTTCGCTAGAAGATTTGAAAAGTTCTTCCATTTTTGCAATAATCTCAGCTTTTGTCTTATCAGGGAACCGAACAACTTCGCTAAAGTTTTGGTTACTAAAAACCTTTTCCATAGCATTAACGTCTTCGATAGGTACTTCTATCGTTGATGTTTCACCAAGAACTAAAGCACGGCGATTAATCGTTTGTCTTGCTCCACTACTAGCAAAGAAATAAGTATCATCTCC
>NZ_AICU01000045.1:0-13100 GCF_000257865.1 Streptococcus mitis SK575
CTCTTCTTTACTAGTGAAGCAGTTAGCTAGTCCGCATATAAGCGGCTAGCGTCTAACAATTAGGAACTTTAGTTCCAATTGTTAGTACTGAATCACATCTTCTCTGGCGCTTCTACTCCAAGCAAGCGAAGGGCTTCTTTGAGAACGATTGCGGTTGCGTAGCTGAGGGCTAGACGGCTGTCGCGCTCAGAATTTTCGTCTAGGATACGTGTATGTGCATAGTATTTGTTAAAGGCTTGAGCCAGACTAATTGCAAATTTAGCAACGATAGAAGGTTCAAAGTTATCCGCCGCACGGTTGATAATACGTGGGAAGTCTTGGATGAGTTTGATGATTTCCCAGCTTTCAGCATCATTCAAGCTATAGTTGCCGGCTGTTTCTGGTTTGAAGTCTGCTTTACGTAAGATAGATTGGATACGAGCGTAGGCATATTGAACATAAGGTCCAGTTTCCCCCTCGAAGGATACCATAGCCTCTAGGTCGAAATCGTATCCATTTGTACGGTCAGTCTTGAGGTCATAGAATTTAATGGCTCCAACCCCAACAGCATGCGCTACCTGGTCTTTGTTTTCTAGTTCAGGATTTTTAGCTTCGATTTGGGCCTTGGCACGGCTAACTGCCTCTGCGACTGTAGGTTCTAGTAAGATGACATTCCCTTTACGCGTAGAGAGTTTCTTACCTTCTTTTGTAACCAAACCAAAAGGAACGTGAGTAATGTCGTCACTCCAGTCGTAGCCCATCTCTTGCAAAACAGCTTTGAGTTGTTTAAAGTGGGCAGATTGCTCTTGACCAACGACGTAGATAGATTTAGCAAATTGGTATTCGTTTTTACGGTAAAGGGCTGCAGCCAAGTCACGAGTGATATAGAGAGTTGCTCCATCAGATTTCTTGATAAGGGCTGGATGTTCAATTCCATATTTCTCAAGATTCACAACTTGGGCACCTTCTGACTCAACAAGAAGTCCTTTTTCAGAAAGAATGTCTACAACTGCATCCATCTTATCGTTGTAGAAAGCCTCTCCGTTGTAGCTGTCAAATTCGACTTGCAATTCATTGTAAAGGCGGTTAAATTCCACTAAACTTTCATCACGGAACCATTGCCAAAGAGCGAGAGCTTCCTCGTCGCCATTTTCAAGTTTACGGAACCATTCGCGTGCTTCTTCATCCAAGCTAGGGTCATTTTCAGCTTCAGCGTTGATGCGGACATAGAGTTTAAGAAGTTCATCAATTGGATGAGCTTTTACAGCTTCTTCGTCACCCCATTTTTTGTAGGCAACAATCAACATCCCAAACTGTTTACCCCAGTCTCCCAAATGGTTGACCTTGACTGTTTGATAACCGATTTTTTGGAAAATATGTGATAAGCTATCTCCGATGACAGTTGAGCGCAGGTGACCAATAGAGAATGGTTTAGCGATATTGGGACTAGACATATCGATCACAACATTTTCTTGTTTGCCAATGTTTTGATCAGCATAGTGTTCTTTTTCAGTGATAACCGCTTTCAATACTTGAGCAGAGATGGCAGATTTATCAAGGAAAAAGTTAACGTAAGGTCCTGTTGCGACAACCTTTTCAAAGGCTTGGCTATTAATTTTTTCAGCCAGTTCAGCCGCAATCATTTGAGGTGCTTTACGTTCGACTTTTGCAAGTGAAAAAGCAGGGAAAGCGATGTCTCCCATTTCTGAGTTTTTAGGGGTTTCCAGTAAATTTAAAATAGCCTCTTGGTCCAGGCTATCAATGATGCTAGCCAATTCGCTAGCAATCAATTCTTTTGTATTCATTAAGAGCTCCTTTTGGACTTTTCTACTATTTTATCACAATTTTAAAGAAAGAAGAAAAAATTTTTGAAATCTCCTATTTTTTTGGTATAATATAGTTATAAAAATAGTTATAAATATTCACATAAGAGGATTTTATGAGAAAAAGAGATCGTCATCAGTTAATAAAAAAAATGATTACTGAGGAGAAATTAAGTACACAAAAAGAAATTCAAGATCGGTTGGAGGCGCATAATGTTTTTGTGACGCAGACAACCCTGTCTCGTGATTTGCGCGAAATCGGCTTGACCAAGGTCAAGAAAAATGATATGGTGTATTATGTACTAGCAAATGAGACAGAAAAGATTGATTTGGTGGAATTTTTGTCTCATCATTTAGAAGGTGTTGCAAGAGCAGAGTTTACCTTGGTGCTTCATACCAAACTGGGAGAAGCTTCTGTCTTGGCAAATATTGTAGATGCAAACAAGGATGAATGGATTTTAGGAACAGTTGCTGGTGCCAATACCTTATTGGTCATTTGTCGAGACCAGCACGTTGCCAAACTCATGGAAGATCGTTTGCTAGATTTGATGAAAGATAAGTAAGGTCTTGGGAGTTGCTCTCAAGACTTATTTTTGACAAGGAGAGACGGAAAATGGCGACAGAGAAGCTATCACCCGGCATGCAACAGTATGTGGATATTAAAAAGCAATATCCAGATGCTTTTTTGCTCTTTCGGATGGGTGATTTTTATGAATTGTTTTATGAGGATGCGGTCAATGCTGCGCAAATTCTGGAAATTTCCTTAACGAGTCGCAACAAGAATGCCGACAATCCGATTCCTATGGCGGGTGTTCCCTATCATTCTGCCCAACAGTATATCGATGTCTTGATTGAGCAGGGCTATAAGGTAGCCATTGCTGAACAGATGGAAGATCCTAAACAAGCAGTTGGGGTTGTAAAACGAGAGGTTGTTCAGGTCATTACGCCAGGGACAGTGGTCGATAGCAGTAAGCCGGACAGTCAGAATAACTTCTTGGTTGCTATAGATCGTGATGGTAGTCAATTTGGCCTAGCTTATATGGATCTAGTGACGGGTGACTTTTATGTGACAGGTCTTTTGGATTTCACGCTGGTTTGTGGGGAAATCCGTAATCTCAAGGCGCGAGAAGTGGTGCTGGGCTATGACTTGTCTGAGGAAGAGGAACAAATCCTCAGTCGTCAGATGAATCTGGTGCTTTCCTATGAAAAAGAAGGCTTTGAAGACCTTCATTTACTAGATTCACGATTGGCAACTGTGGAGCAAGAGGCATCTAGTAAGCTACTCCAGTATGTTCATCGGACTCAGATGAGGGAATTGAACCACCTCAAGCCTGTTATCCGCTATGAAATCAAAGATTTCTTGCAGATGGATTATGCGACCAAGGCTAGTCTGGATTTGGTTGAGAATGCCCGTTCAGGCAAGAAGCAAGGCAGTCTTTTCTGGCTTTTGGATGAAACCAAAACAGCTATGGGTATGCGGCTCTTGCGTTCTTGGATCCATCGTCCCTTGATTGACAAGGAGCGAATCGTCCAACGTCAAGAGGTGGTGCAGGTCTTTCTTGACCACTTCTTTGAGCGCAGTGATTTAACGGATAGTCTCAAAGGTGTTTATGATATCGAACGCTTGGCTAGTCGGGTTTCTTTTGGCAAGACCAATCCCAAGGACCTCTTGCAGCTGGCGACCACCTTGTCTAGTGTGCCACGGATTCGTGCGATTTTAGAGGGAATGGAGCAACCTGCTCTAGCCTATCTTATCGCACAACTGGATGGAATCCCTGAGTTGGAGAGTTTGATTAGCGCAGCGATTGCTCCTGAAGCTCCTCATGTGATTACAGATGGGGGTATTATCCGGACTGGATTCGATGAGACTTTAGACAAGTACCGTCGTGTGCTCAGAGAAGGGACCGGTTGGATTGCTGAGATTGAGGCTAAGGAGCGAGAAAATTCTGGTATCAGCACGCTCAAGATTGACTACAATAAGAAGGATGGCTACTATTTCCATGTGACCAATTCACAACTGGGGAATGTGCCAGCCCACTTTTTCCGCAAGGCGACGCTGAAAAACTCAGAACGTTTTGGAACCGAAGAATTAGCCCGTATCGAGGGAGATATGCTGGAGGCGCGTGAGAAGTCAGCTAATCTAGAGTACGAAATTTTTATGCGCATTCGTGAAGAGGTCAGCAAGTATATCCAGCGTTTGCAGGCTTTAGCTCAAGGCATAGCGACAGTTGATGTCTTGCAAAGTCTGGCGGTTGTAGCTGAAACCCAGCATTTGATTCGACCTGAGTTTGGAGACAACTCACAAATTGATATCCAGAAAGGGCGCCATGCTGTCGTTGAAAAGGTCATGGGGGCTCAGACCTATATTCCCAATACGATTCAGATGGCAGAAGATACCAGTATTCAACTGATTACAGGACCAAACATGAGTGGGAAGTCAACCTACATGCGTCAGTTAGCCATGACGGCGATAATGGCCCAGATGGGTTCCTATGTACCGGCAGAAAGTGCCTATTTACCTATTTTTGATGCGATTTTTACCCGCATTGGAGCAGCAGATGACTTGGTTTCAGGTCAATCAACCTTCATGGTGGAGATGATGGAGGCCAATAATGCCATTTCGCATGCAACAAAGAATTCCTTGATTCTCTTTGATGAATTGGGACGGGGAACTGCAACTTATGATGGTATGGCTCTTGCTCAGTCCATCATCGAATACATCCATGAGCACATCGGAGCCAAGACTCTTTTTGCGACCCACTACCATGAGTTGACTAGTCTGGAGTCTAGCTTGGAACACTTGGTCAATGTCCACGTGGCAACTTTGGAGCAGGATGGGCAGGTTACCTTCCTTCACAAGATTGAACCAGGACCAGCCGATAAATCCTACGGTATCCATGTTGCCAAGATTGCTGGTTTGCCAGCAGACCTTTTAGCAAGGGCGGATAAGATTTTGACTCAGCTAGAGAGTCAAGGAACAGAAAGTCCTGCTCCCATGAGACAAACAAGTGCCGTCACTGAACAGATTTCACTCTTTGATACAGCAGAAGAGCATCCTATCCTAGCAGAATTGTCTAAACTGGATGTTTACAATATGACACCTATGCAGGCTATGAATGTCTTAGTAGAGTTAAAACAGAAACTATAAAGAGAAAATTACTAGTCATTCTAGCTGTATCAAGGAGACTTCTTTGACAATCCCCCACTTTTTTGCTAGAATAACATCACACAAACAGAATGAGAAGGAGCTGACACATTGTCGCTCCCTTTTGTCTATTTTTTAAGGAGAAAGTATGCTAATTCAGAAAATAAAAACCTACAAGTGGCAGGTCTTAGCTTCGCTTCTGATGACAGGCTTGATGGTTGCTAGTTCACTTCTGCAACCGCGTTATCTGCAGGAAGTGTTAGACGCCCTCCTTGCTGGGAAATATGAAGCTATTTATAGTATCGGGGCTTGGTTGATTGGTGTGGCCTTGGTCGGTCTGGTTGCTGGTGGGCTCAATGTTGTCCTTGCAGCCTATATTGCCCAAGGAGTTTCATCTGACCTTCGGGAGGATGCCTTCCGTAAAATCCAAACCTTTTCTTATGCCAATATTGAACAATTTAATGCGGGAAATCTAGTCGTTCGCATGACAAATGATATCAACCAGATTCAGAACGTCGTCATGATGACCTTCCAAATTCTTTTCAGACTCCCCCTCTTGTTCATCGGTTCGTTTATCTTGGCGGTTCAAACCTTACCTTCTCTGTGGTGGGTGATTGTTCTCATGGTAGTCTTGATTTTTGGTTTGACTGCTGTCATGATGGGAATGATGGGGCCTCGTTTTGCCAAATTTCAAACCCTTCTTGAGCGCATCAATGCCATTGCCAAGGAAAATCTGCGCGGTGTTCGTGTGGTCAAGTCCTTTGTCCAAGAAAAAGAGCAGTTTGCTAAGTTTACGGAGGTTTCAGACGAGCTACTCGGTCAAAATCTTTACATCGGTTATGCCTTTTCAGTAGTGGAACCTTTCATGATGTTGGTCGGTTATGGGGCGGTATTTCTCTCTATTTGGCTAGTTGCAGGGATGGTTCAGTCGGATCCGTCAGTTGTTGGCTCCATTGCTTCCTTTGTCAATTACCTAAGCCAGATTATTTTTACCATTGTCATGGTTGGATTTTTGGGAAATTCTGTCAGTCGTGCTATGATTTCTATGCGTCGTATTCGAGAAATTCTTGATGCAGAGCCAGCCATGACCTTCAAGGATGTCCCAGATGAAGAGTTGGTCGGAAGTCTTAGCTTTGAAAATGTGACCTTTACCTATCCAATGGACAAGGAACCGATGCTGAAAGATGTGAGCTTTACTATTGAACCTGGTCAGATGGTTGGTGTAGTTGGAGCCACTGGTGCAGGAAAATCAACCTTGGCTCAATTGATTCCACGTCTCTTTGACCCACAGGAAGGGGCCATCAAAATCGGAGGGAAGGATATTCGAGAAGTGAGTGAAGGAACCCTGCGTAAAACAGTTTCTATCGTTCTTCAACGTGCCATTCTTTTCAGTGGAACGATTGCAGATAACTTGAGACAGGGTAAGGGAGATGCTACTCTATTTGAAATGGAACGCGCAGCTAATATTGCTCAGGCTAGTGAATTCATTCATCGTATGGAGAAAATCTTTGAAAGTCCAGTTGAGGAACGGGGAACCAATTTCTCAGGTGGACAAAAGCAAAGGATGTCGATTGCTCGTGGGATTGTCAGCAATCCACGTATTCTGATTTTTGATGATTCGACCTCAGCCTTAGATGCTAAGTCAGAGCGCCTGGTGCAAGAAGCCTTGAATAAGGAATTAAAGGGGACGACAACCATTATCATCGCTCAAAAGATTAGCTCGGTTGTCCATGCAGATAAAATCTTGGTTCTAGATCAAGGGCGATTGATTGGTCAAGGGACGCACGCGGACTTGGTTGCCAATAATGCTGTTTACCGTGAAATCTACGAAACACAGAAAGGAAAGGAGGAGTAAAATGAAGACAGTTCAGTTCTTTTGGCATTATTTTAAAGTCTATAAGCTATCATTTGTAGTTGTCATTCTGATGATTGTTCTGGCGACTCTTGCCCAAGCCCTCTTTCCAGTCTTTTCTGGACAAGCAGTGACGCAGTTAGCTAATTTAGTTCAAGCTTATCAAGATGGAAATCCAGAACTTGTTTGGCAAAGCCTATCAGGAATCATGGTCAATCTTGGCCTGCTGGTTTTGGTTCTATTTATCTCTAGTGTGATATACATGTGTCTCATGACGCGCGTGATTGCAGAATCGACCAACGAGATGCGCAAAGGCCTCTTCGGTAAGCTTGCTCGCTTGACGGTTTCTTTCTTTGACCGCCGACAAGATGGCGATATCTTGTCTCGTTTTACCAGTGATTTGGATAATATCCTCCAAGCTTTTAACGAAAGCTTGATTCAGGTCATGAGCAATATTGTTTTATACATTGGTCTGATTCTCGTCATGTTTTCGAGAAATGTGACGCTGGCCCTCATCACCATTGCCAGCACACCAGTTGCCTTCCTCATGCTGATTTTCATCGTAAAAATGGCACGCAAATATACCAATCTCCAGCAAAAAGAGGTAGGGAAGCTCAACGCCTATATGGATGAGAGTATCTCAGGCCAAAAAGCCGTGATTGTGCAAGGAATTCAAGAGGATATGATGGCAGGATTTCTTGAACAAAATGAGCGCGTACGTAAGGCAACCTTTAAAGGAAGAATGTTCTCAGGAATTCTGTTTCCCGTCATGAATGGGATGAGTCTGGTTAATACAGCCATCGTCATCTTTGCTGGTTCAGCTGTACTTTTGAATGATAAGTCCATTGAAACAAGTACAGCCCTAGGTCTGATTGTTATGTTTGCCCAATTTTCTCAGCAATACTACCAGCCTATTATCCAAGTTGCAGCTAGTTGGGGAAGCCTTCAGTTAGCCTTTACAGGTGCTGAACGGATTCAGGAAATGTTTGATGCTGAAGAAGAAATTCGTCCTGAAAAGGCTCCGACCTTTACTAAGTTGCAAGAAGGTGTTGAAATCAGTCATATTGATTTTTCATACTTGCCTGATAAACCTATTTTGAAAGATGTTAGCATTTCTGCACCTAAAGGCCAGATGACTGCAGTTGTTGGTCCGACGGGTTCAGGAAAAACTACTATTATGAACCTCATCAATCGCTTTTATGATGTTGATGCTGGTGGAATCTATTTTGATGGCAAAGACATTCGTGACTATGACTTGGATAGTCTCAGAAGCAAGGTGGGGATTGTCTTGCAGGATTCGGTCTTGTTTAGCGGAACGATTCGAGACAATATCCGTTTTGGTGTGCCAGATGCCAGTCAAGAAATGGTTGAGGCAGCAGCCAAGGCAACCCACATTCACGACTATATCGAAAGCTTACCTGATAAGTACGATACTCTTATCGATGATGACCAGAGCATCTTCTCAACAGGGCAGAAACAATTGATTTCCATCGCTCGAACCCTGATGACAGATCCAGAAGTTCTCATTCTAGATGAAGCAACTTCAAACGTAGATACGGTGACAGAAAGTAAGATTCAGCATGCCATGGAGGCGGTTGTAGCAGGCAGAACCAGTTTCGTCATTGCCCATCGTTTGAAGACCATCCTCAATGCAGACCAGATTATTGTCCTCAAAGATGGAGAAGTCATTGAACGTGGTAACCACCATGAACTCTTGAAGTTAGGTGGATTTTACTCAGAACTCTATCACAATCAATTTGTCTTTGAATAAGAAAAAAGTTGTCCTATTCGGGCAGCTTTTTCTTGTCTATAAAAAATATTTATCACGGCCTTAAAAAAAACATATTAGACGAAAGTCATTTTGAGTGATATGATAGGACTATCGTTAATATTCGAAAGGAGAGACATCATGGCTAGAACGGTTGTAGGAGTTGCTGCAAATCTATGTCCCGTAGACGCAGAAGGCAAAAACATTCATTCATCTGTATCTTGTAGATTCGCAGAGAGCATTCGTCAAGTCGGTGGTCTCCCTTTAGTCATTCCTGTTGGTGATGAGTCAGTTGTACGCGATTATGTGGAAATGATTGACAAACTTATCTTGACAGGCGGTCAAAATGTCCATCCTCAGTTTTATGGAGAGAAAAAGACTATCGAGAGTGATGATTACAATCTAGTACGTGATGAGTTTGAACTGGCTCTCTTGAAAGAAGCGCTCCGTCAGAATAAGCCAATTATGGCAATCTGTCGCGGTGTTCAACTTGTCAATGTTGCCTTTGGTGGAACCCTCAATCAAGAAATCGAAGGTCATTGGCAAGGCCTACCTTTTGGAACTTCTCACTCTATTGAGACAGTGGAGGGAAGCGTGGTGGCTAAGCTATTTGGGAAAGAAAGTCAGGTCAACTCCGTCCATCGTCAAAGCATTAAAGATTTGGCACCTAATTTCCGTGTAACTGCTATTGATCCAAGAGACCAGACCATCGAAGCTATTGAGTCTATTGATGAACACCGCATTATTGGTTTGCAGTGGCATCCAGAGTTTCTGGTTAATGAAGAAGATGGTAATTTAGAATTATTTGAGTATTTATTGAATGAACTGTAACGACTGGAACATCTGGTCGTTCTTTCTTTTATTTTTTCAAATTTTTTGGAATATGAGATTTTTACGCAAACGTTTGAATTCTGATAAAAATTGGAGAAATTCGACAAAAAAACTTGAAAAAAACGAAGGTAAGCGTTATGATAGAAAAGAAGAAATATTGGAGGAATAACATGTCACATATTAAATTTGATTATTCAAAAGTTTTAGACAAATTTGTTGCACCACATGAAGTGGAATACATGCAATCACAAGTAACAGCAGCAGATGAATTGATCCGTAAAGGAACTGGTGCTGGTAGCGACTTCTTGGGATGGTTGGACCTTCCTGAAAACTACGACCGCGAAGAATTTGACCGCATCTTGAAAGCTGCTGAGCAAATCAAATCAGACAGCGATGTTTTGGTTGTGATCGGTATCGGTGGATCTTACCTTGGTGCCAAAGCAGCAATCGACTTCTTGAACCACCACTTTGCAAACTTGCAAACAAAAGAAGAACGCAAGGCTCCACAAATCCTTTACGCAGGAAACTCAATCTCATCTACTTACCTTGCTGACTTGGTAGAGTACGTAGCTGATAAAGATTTCTCAGTAAACGTGATTTCTAAATCAGGTACAACAACTGAACCAGCGATTGCTTTCCGTGTCTTCAAAGAACTTTTGGTTAAGAAATACGGTCAAGAAGAAGCCAACAAACGTATCTATGCAACAACTGACCGCCAAAAAGGTGCTGTTAAAGTTGAAGCAGACGCTAACGGTTGGGAAACATTTGTTGTTCCAGACGACATCGGTGGACGCTTCTCAGTATTGACAGCAGTTGGTTTGCTTCCAATCGCAGCATCAGGAGCTGATATCAAAGCTCTTATGGAAGGCGCTAACGCAGCTCGCAAAGACTACACTTCAGATAAAATTTCTGAAAACGAAGCTTACCAATACGCAGCAGTTCGTAACATCCTTTACCGTAAAGGCTATGCAACTGAAATCTTGGTAAACTATGAGCCATCACTTCAATACTTCTCAGAATGGTGGAAACAATTGGCTGGTGAATCAGAAGGGAAAGACCAAAAAGGTATCTACCCAACTTCAGCAAACTTCTCAACTGACTTGCACTCACTTGGTCAATTTATCCAAGAAGGAACACGTATCATGTTTGAAACAGTTGTCCGTGTTGACAAACCTCGTAAGAACGTGATTATCCCTACTTTGGAAGAAGATCTTGATGGACTTGGTTACCTTCAAGGAAAAGACGTTGATTTTGTAAATAAAAAAGCAACTGACGGTGTTCTTCTTGCCCACACAGATGGTGATGTACCAAACATGTACGTGACTCTTCCAGAGCAAGATGCTTTCACTCTTGGTTACACAATCTACTTTTTCGAATTGGCAATTGCCCTTTCAGGTTACTTGAATGCTATCAACCCATTTGACCAACCAGGTGTTGAAGCTTACAAACGTAACATGTTTGCCCTTCTTGGAAAACCAGGATTTGAAGAATTGAGCAAAGAACTTAACGCACGTCTATAAATAGAAGAAAAGAGTGGTTTGTCCACTCTTTTTACTCTCTTTATCCATAGAAATTGGACTCAGCCAAGACTTGTGATATAATATAGAGAGCAGAAAGGCAGACGCCTAGAGACTTTATAGGAGAAACTATGTCAAAAGATATCCGCGTACGTTACGCACCAAGTCCAACAGGACTACTACACATCGGGAATGCCCGTACAGCATTGTTCAACTACTTGTATGCACGTCATCATGGTGGAACTTTTATTATTCGTATAGAAGATACTGACCGTAAACGTCATGTCGAGGATGGTGAACGTTCACAGCTTGAAAACCTTCGTTGGTTAGGAATGGATTGGGATGAAAGTCCAGAAACACATGAAAATTATCGCCAGTCTGAACGTTTGGACTTGTATCAAAAATATATAGACCAACTATTAGCTGAAGGAAAAGCCTACAAATCTTACATTACAGAAGAAGAGTTAGCAGCTGAACGCGAACGCCAAGAAGCAGCTGGCGAAACACCACGCTACATCAATGAATACCTTGGTATGAGTGAAGAAGAAAAAGCAGCTTACATCGCAGAACGTGAAGCAGCAGGGATCATCCCAACTGTTCGTTTGGCTGTCAATGAGTCAGGTATCTACAAGTGGCATGATATGGTCAAAGGCGATATCGAATTTGAAGGTGGCAATATCGGTGGTGATTGGGTTATCCAAAAGAAAGACGGTTACCCAACATACAACTTTGCCGTTGTCATCGATGACCATGATATGCAAATTTCTCACGTAATCCGTGGAGACGACCACATTGCTAATACACCAAAACAGCTCATGGTTTATGAAGCACTTGGTTGGGAAGCTCCAGAGTTTGGTCACATGACCTTGATTATCAACTCTGAGACTGGTAAGAAGTTATCTAAACGTGATACTAATACACTTCAATTTATCGAAGATTACCGAAAGAAAGGTTACCTTCCAGAAGCAGTCTTCAACTTTATTGCTCTTCTTGGTTGGAACCCAGGTGGAGAAGATGAGATTTTCTCTCGTGAAGAACTCATTAAACTTTTCGATGAAAACCGCCTGAGCAAGTCTCCAGCAGCCTTTGACCAGAAAAAACTAGACTGGATGAGCAATGATTATATCAAGAATGCAGATCTTGAAACCATCTTTGAAATGGCAAAACCATTCTTAGAGGAAGCAGACCGTTTAACTGACAAAGCTGAAAAACTAGTTGAACTCTATAAACCACAAATGAAATCAGTAGATGAGATTATCCCATTGACAGATCTCTTCTTCTCAGATTTCCCAGAATTGACAGAAGCAGAGCGCGAAGTCATGGCGGGGGAAACAGTCCCAACAGTTCTTGAAGCCTTCAAAGCAAAACTTGAGGCGATGACAGATGATGAATTTGTGACAGAAAATATTTTCCCACAAATTAAAGCAGTCCAAAAAGAAACAGGTATTAAAGGGAAAAATCTTTTCATGCCTATTCGTATTGCTGTTTCAGGTGAAATGCATGGACCAGAATTACCAGATACAATTTTCTTGCTTGGACGTGAAAAATCAATCCAGCATATCGAAAATATGTTAAAGGAAATCTCTAAGTAAGAAGGGTATAATAATGGACATCTGGGAAAAGATGTACGAAGAAGCACAGAAGCTATACGATCCACATGAAGTATCGGATTTTGTTTATGCCAACCATGTTGTAGCCGCAGTAGAAGCAGAAGATGGACAAATATTTACAGGATTCTGTATGGAGGGAACCTGTGGTGTTTTCCATCTCTGCGCAGAACGGGCGGCACTCTTTAATATGTATCAATTTTCAGGACAAACTAAGGTTAAGAAAGTATTAGCCTTTCGAGATAAACCACCTTATGGTGGAAGTTCAGGAATGCCCTGTGGTGCTTGCAGAGAATTCCTCTTAGAGATGAACGCTGAAAATAAAGATGCAGAATTCATGATGGACTACGATACAAGAAAGACAGTGAAAGTCGCAGAACTAATCCCCTATTGGTGGGGAGAAGAACGTGCTTCTAAGTTTAATGAACAATAGAAGAGTCAGTACAATTCTGGCTCTTTTTACTATAATTTGAAAAACTGTACTTGAAAAGAATTGAAAGATTTGTAAAAAAGTTAAAAAAAGTGTTGACAAAAAATAAAAAGTCGGTATAATAGTAAGAGTTGAAAATAACAACTCT
>NZ_AICU01000046.1:0-601 GCF_000257865.1 Streptococcus mitis SK575
GTTAGACTGTATCTAGAAAGGGGAAGATTATGCTTAAAAAAATGTATGAAGAAGTCCAAGGAATTGTATACAAGTGTAGAAATGAATATTACCTTCATTTGTGGGAGTTATCGGACTGGGATCAAGAGGGGATGATTTGCCTACATGAATTGATTAGTAGAGAAGAAGGGCTTGTAGAAGATATCTCTCGTTTAAGGAAATATTTCAAAACAAAATTCCGGAATCGAATTCTAGATTATCTCCGTAAACAAGAAAGTCAAAAACGGAGATATGATAAAGAGCTTTATGAAGAAGTGGGTGAGATAAGTCATCGTATAAGTGAGGGAGGACTCTGGCTAGACGATTATTATCTCTTTCATGAAACACTAAGAGATTATAGAAGTAAACAAAATAAAGACAAACAAGAAGAGTTAGAACGCGTCTTAAGAGATGAACGCTTCCGAGGGCGTCAAAGAGTGCTAAAGGACTTACGTATTGTGTTTAAAGAGTTTGACATCCGTACTCATTAGGAATTCATGCAAAAAAGTTAAAAAAGTTTAAAAAAGGTGTTGACAAAGTTTGAAAAGTCGGTATAATAGTAAGAGTTGAAAACAACAACTCA
>NZ_AICU01000047.1:0-1326 GCF_000257865.1 Streptococcus mitis SK575
TCTACTTCTGATTTGAATAAATCTTCTGATGGGATTGTCGCAGTAGTTCCATCTTTCAGTGTAACTGTCGCATTACCATCTTCATCAAATTTAACAGATTTAGTTTCTGGGTTTAATTCTCTTAATTTTTCTTCTACTTTAGCTTGATCATCCGGATCATTTGCTTCACCGGCTACTTTGTCTGCTGGTTTAACAATTTTACTATTTCCTGCATCTGGGTTAGAAGTATCTTCTTTAGTTCTTACTAATTCTGATGCTGGAATTGCTGCAGTTTTACCATCTGGAGTAGAAACAGAAACAGTTCCATCTTCATTGATTGTTACGATAGCATCTGGATTTACCTCTTCAACTTTAGCAACAATCTTAGCTTTCTCTTCGTCAGTTAAGTTCGATGGATCTTTTACGATAACTTTATCAAGTGGTTTGTTAATGTCATTTCCACCTTTACCGTTATCTAATTGGTCCTCAGTTTTCACTAATTTTGTCGGATTGATAATTCCTTTATCGCCAGCTTCTGTTGTTACTTCGATGTTTCCATTTTCATCATATTTAACTTCTTTAGCTGTTGGGTTAACTTTCTTAACTTCTTCTAAGATTTTAGCTTTTTCTTCATCTGTTAATGCACTTGGATCTTTTACTAATACTTTATCAATTGGTCTGTTTACTTCTCCAATTGCTTTAATAGCCGCCTTATCAGCTTCTTCTATTGTATTAACATCGTCTACACTACTTACTGCATCAATTGCTGCTTTAGATTTTTCAGCAGCTTTATCTACTTTAGCTTTTAATTTAGCTTTAGCTTCAGGAGTTAGATCGTTACGCGCATCGATTTCTGCTTTCTTAGCTGTTGCTTCTTCATCAATTGCTTTACGAGCATTTGGTTTATCTTCTACAACTGGTACAGATTTTTCAATTTCACCTTCAGCTGCTTCTTGAAGTTGCTTAACTTCTGCATCTGTTCTAGCTTTATCGATTTCTTCCTTAGCTTCTTCTGCTTGAGCTTTAGCTGCATCTGCTGCAACTTTCTTCTCTTCATCAGTAGCATCTGGAGTATTAGCAATATCTTCCAATTGTTTTGCTAATTTATCTTCGATTGCTTTCTTAGCTGCTGGTTTAGCTTTAGCTTCTGGATTTACAGCTGCAACTTCATCTACACCTGATTTCTTAGCACCATCTACTGCTGTTTGTGCTTCTGCTGCTTTTTCTGGTGTTTCTGCATTAGCTGGTTGAGCATCAATTGCATCTGTTGCTTCTTTAGCTTTTGCTTGAGCTTCTTCCTTAGCTGCTGCTTTTTCTTCGTCAGTTAAGTCTTTACGCCCGTCGATT
>NZ_AICU01000048.1:0-42119 GCF_000257865.1 Streptococcus mitis SK575
CGACGTTGACGCGGTTTGAAGAGATTTTCGAAGAGTATTAGTGCATTCTTTGAGATTGGAGCTAGTATGAAAATCCATAAAACCGTGAATCCTGTTGCCTATGAAAACACCTATTACCTAGAAGGCGAAAAGCACCTCATCGTTGTCGATCCCGGGAGCCATTGGGAAACCATTCGTCAGACAATAGAGAACATTAACAAACCAATCTGTGCTATTCTCTTGACCCATGCCCATTATGACCATATCATGAGTCTGGACTTGGTTCGCGAGACTTTTGGAAATCCTCCTGTCTATATCGCTGAGAGTGAAGCCAGCTGGCTCTATACTCCTGTCGATAATCTCTCTGGGCTTCCTCGCCACGATGATATGGCAGATGTGGTCGCAAAACCTGCTGAACACACTTTTATCTTTCACGAAGAATACCAACTAGAGGAATTTCGTTTCACTGTCTTACCAACACCAGGACATTCTATCGGTGGTGTTTCTATCGTCTTTCCTGATGCTCACCTAGTCTTGACAGGAGATGCTTTGTTCCGTGAAACAATCGGACGGACCGACCTTCCGACTGGTAGCATGGAGCAACTACTTCACAGTATCCAGACTCAACTTTTCACTCTACCAAACTATGATGTCTATCCAGGACATGGTCCAGCTACTACTATCGCTCACGAAAAAACTTTTAATCCTTTTTTCTAGCAAGATTTTGATGATAATGACTATCGCAATTTAAGTAAACTATCCAGCAAGTCTTTCCATTATAAAAGGCATCCAATCAAGTTTTCAGACCTGATTGGATGCCTTTTTCTAATTACTTACCTTTTTGCATTACCAAATAATCACGCGATCTTCTGGTGAACGCCACATACCGTCTCCTTCTTTGACATCATAGGTTGTAAAGAAATCATCGAAGTTTGGTACTTGTACATTGACACGGAGTTTGGCTGGTGCGTGCACATCGACGCTAGCCAAAAGTTTCATAAATTCTGGACGACCTTTCATGCGCCAGATGCGACCGAAGTTGTAGAAGAATTCTTCTGCTGAGAAGTCTGCTTCTCTCTTAGCTGCTTCAAGCGCTGCAGCGATCCCTCCCAAGTCAGCTACGTTTTCTGACACAGTCAATTTACCGTTGATGGTTGCACCATAAGAATCCTGTCCATCAAACTGGTCAATAACTTTTTGTGTTTTCTCTTTGAAGGCGGCATAGTCGCTCTCTGTCCACCAATCTTTTAGACTACCATTTTCATCAAAGGAAGCTCCGTTGGTATCAAAGGCGTGAGAAATTTCATGGGCAATAACCGCCCCGATACCCCCGTAGTTAGCAGAAGATGACTGATGCAAGTCATAGAAAGGAGCCTGTAAAATGGCCGCTGGAAAGACAATTAGGTTCTTCTGTGGATTGTAGTAAGCGTTGACCATATGAGCAGGCATACCCCATTCTTTGTAGTCTACAGGTTGGTTCCACTTGCTCCAACTGTGCTTGATTTCCACACGCGCAAAGGCTAGAGCATTGTCGAAAAGACTAGCAGTCTCATCCACCACCTTATCCTTATAGCGTTCTGGTAATTCTTCTGGGTAACCAATATAAGGCTTGATGACATTGAGTTTGACGATGGCCTTGTCACGAGTTTCAGGAGTTAACCAGTCATTTTTAGCCAAGCGTTCCTTATAGACATCAATCATAGTTGCTACTTTTTTCTCCACATCCGCCTTAGCTTCTGGAGAGAATTTTTCATGGGCATACCAGAGACCCAAGGCTTGTTTGAAAGGACCTTGTGCTAGCTGGTAGGCTGCCTTGACCTTGTCTTTGGCTTCTGGAACTCCTGAAAGCGCACGGCTGTAAGCACCTGACAAGACACGGATTTCTTCTGTTAAATAGCTGGTTGAAAGATTAACAACACTTAAAATTAAGGTTGCCTTGAGGAGAGGCCATGCCTCTTCACTATAGAATTGGTCTGCTGCTTGCCAGAAACGTTCCTCGTCTACGATAACCTTGTCTGGTACTTGTCCAAGAACGGCTTGGAAGAAGTCATCCAGAGGTAGGGCAGGCGCAAATTTCTTGAAATCTTCATATGAATATGGATGGTAGAGTTTAGCATACTCTGAACTTTCTTCATTAGAGAGCACCACTGCTGCAACTCGGCGATCCAATTCTAATCTTTTCTCAAGCAAGTCTTCAATTTCCACATCAGAGAAATCATAAGCCTTGAGAAGATTGACGCTAGATTCTTTCCACAAAGTCAATAGCTCTTCGCGTTGAGGATGGTCTTCAGCATAGTAGGTCGTATCTGGCAAAATCGTGCTTGGAGCGCTAGCCCACAAAACGTTGATTCGAGCATCCATAAAGTCTGGCGATACACCAAAAGGAAGGAAATTAGGTTTTCCAGCAAGCTCAAACTCTGCTAGTTTAGCTGTGAAATCTGCAAAAGTCTCCAATTCTTGGAATTCTTTAATGAGAGGCAAAACAGGCGTGATACCGTCAGCTTCTCTCTTATCAAAATCACGAACTAGGCGGTGGTATTTGACAAAATTTGCCAAGATAGCATCCTCAGGCACCTCTTCTCCTGTCAACCACTTGTCTGTTGTCGCCAACATCAGATCTTCAATTTCCTGGTCTAAATCAACAAAACCTCCCGTTTGAGACTTATCTGCTGGGATTTCAGCAGTCTTCTGCCATTCTCCATTGATTGCATCATAAAAATCATCTTGATAACGTGTCATCTTGTTCTCGCTTTCATTTATACTTGCTTTTAGCTTAACAAAAATTACCTGGGAATGCAATTAAAAATGAACTGAGGTTTCCTAGTATTTTCAGTTATTATTTTAATTTTTTGAAAAATTAACTTGACTTAATTTTTTTTTTAAGGTATATTAAGAGTCAGGAGGAATACAAGTTTATGATACGTATCGAAAACCTCAGTGTCTCCTATAAAGAAACGTTGGCACTTAAGGATATTTCACTAGTGCTCCAAGGACCAACAATTACCGGAATCATTGGTCCAAACGGTGCTGGAAAATCAACATTATTAAAAGGTATGCTGGGAATTATCCCACATCAAGGTCAGGCATTTCTCGATGACAAGGAAGTTAAAAAATCCTTACACCGAATTGCCTATGTCGAACAAAAGATCAATATCGACTACAACTTTCCCATCAAGGTCAAGGAATGCGTCTCGCTAGGACTATTTCCCTCTATTCCTCTCTTTCGCAGTTTAAATGCTAAACATTGGAAAAAAGTAGAGGAAGCCCTTGAAATCGTCGGACTAGCTGACTATGCTGAACGTCAAATCAGTCAACTATCTGGAGGTCAATTTCAGCGGGTTTTGATTGCCAGATGTTTGGTACAGGAAGCCGACTATATCCTCTTGGATGAACCCTTTGTTGGGATTGACTCTGTCAGTGAGGAAATCATCATGAATACGCTGAGAGATTTGAAAAAAGCTGGTAAGACGGTTCTCATCGTTCACCACGACCTCAGCAAGGTTTCCCACTACTTCGATCAAGTCTTACTTGTCAATCGAGAAGTGATTGCCTTTGGTCCAACCAAAGAAACCTTTACCGAAGCCAATCTCAAAGAAGCTTACGGTAATCGACTCTTTTTCAATGGAGGTGACCTATGATTGCAGAATTTATCGATGGATTGCAAAAATTCCATTTCTTACAAAATGCCTTGATAACAGCCATTGTCATCGGGGTTGTAGCTGGAGCTGTAGGATGTTTCATCATTCTACGCGGGATGTCACTCATGGGAGATGCCATTTCACATGCTGTCTTACCAGGTGTAGCCCTCTCCTTCATCTTGGGCCTTGACTTCTTTATCGGAGCCATTGTCTTTGGATTGCTAGCTGCTATCATCATTACCTACATCAAGGGAAACTCGATTATCAAAAGCGATACCGCCATCGGCATTACCTTTTCTTCTTTCTTAGCCCTCGGTATCATCTTGATTAGTGTCGCTAAAAGTTCAACTGACCTTTTCCATATCCTTTTTGGTAATATCCTGGCCGTCCAAGATACGGATATGTTTATTACTATGGGTGTAGGGGCAGCCATTCTCTTGTTAATCTGGATTTTCTTCAAGCAACTCTTGATAACATCCTTTGATGAACTCTTGGCTAAAGCCATGGGAATGCCTGTCAATTTCTATCACTACCTTCTCATGGTACTCTTGACTCTCGTGTCTGTGACAGCCATGCAAAGTGTCGGAACTATCCTGATTGTAGCCATGCTGATTACCCCAGCTGCAACTGCTTATCTTTATGCTAATAGCCTGAAAAGCATGATTTTCCTTTCCTCAACCTTTGGAGCTACTGCTTCAGTTTTGGGACTCTTTATCGGCTATAGCTTTAACGTTGCGGCAGGTTCTAGTATCGTGCTTACAGCCGCTAGTTTCTTTCTCATTAGCTTCTTTATCGCTCCAAAACAACGATATTTGAAACTGAAAAATAAACATTTGTTAAAATAAGGGGCAAAGCCCCAATAAATTGGAGGATCTAATGAAAAAATTAGGTACATTACTCGTTCTTTTTCTTTCTGTCATTGCTCTTGTAGCATGTGCTAGCGGAAAAAAAGATGCAGCTTCTGGTCAAAAACTAAAAGTTGTTGCTACAAACTCAATCATCGCTGATATTACTAAAAATATTGCTGGTGACAAGATTGATCTTCACAGTATCGTTCCTGTTGGTCAAGACCCACACGAATACGAACCACTTCCTGAAGACGTTAAGAAAACATCTCAAGCTGATTTGATTTTCTATAACGGGATCAACCTTGAAACAGGTGGCAATGCTTGGTTTACAAAATTGGTAGAAAATGCTAAGAAAACTGAAAACAAAGATTACTTTGCAGTCAGCGAAGGCGTTGATGTTATCTACCTTGAAGGTCAAAACGAAAAAGGCAAAGAAGACCCACACGCTTGGCTTAACCTTGAAAACGGTATGATCTTTGCTAAAAATATCGCAAAACAATTGAGCGCTAAAGACCCTAGCAACAAGGAATTCTACGAAAAAAATCTCAAAGAATATACTGATAAGCTAGACAAACTTGACAAGGAAGCTAAGGAGAAATTTAACAACATCCCTGCTGAGAAAAAACTCATTGTAACCAGCGAAGGATGCTTCAAATACTTCTCTAAAGCCTACGGTGTCCCAAGTGCCTATATCTGGGAAATCAATACTGAAGAAGAAGGAACTCCTGACCAAATCAAGACCTTGGTTGAAAAACTTCGCCAAACAAAAACTCCTTCACTCTTTGTAGAATCAAGTGTGGATGACCGTCCAATGAAGACTGTTTCACAAGACACAAACATCCCAATCTACGCTCAAATCTTTACTGACTCTATCGCAGAACAAGGTAAAGAAGGCGACAGCTACTACAACATGATGAAATACAACCTTGACAAGATTGCTGAAGGATTGGCAAAATAAGCCTCTGAAAAACGTCATTCTCACATGAGCTGGCGTTTTTTCTATGTATACATTTCCGGTCAAATCATTGGAAAATTCCGACTGTTTCAGCTAAAATGGAAGAAAAAAGATTGGAGTATCCTATGGTAACTTTTCTCGGAAATCCTGTGAGCTTTACAGGTAAACAACTACAAGTCGGCGACAAGGCACTTGATTTTTCACTCACTACAACAGACCTTTCTAAAAAATCTCTGGCTGATTTTGATGGCAAGAAAAAAGTCTTGAGTGTCGTGCCTTCTATCGATACAGGTATCTGCTCAACTCAAACGCGTCGCTTTAATGAAGAACTGGCTGGACTGGATAACACAGTCGTATTGACTGTTTCTATGGACCTACCATTTGCCCAAAAACGTTGGTGTGGTACTGAGGGAATTGAAAATGCCATCATGCTCTCAGACTATTTCAACCATTCCTTTGGACGTGATTATGCCCTCTTAATCAATGAGTGGCACCTATTGGCACGCGCAGTCTTTGTCCTCGATACTGACAATACTATTCGCTATGTTGAATACGTGGACAATATCAACTCTGAACCAAACTTCGAAGCCGCAATTGCAGCTGCTAAAGCCATATAGAAAAAATCCTCTGTCACAAAGAGTTCCCTACTCTTTGAAACGGAGGATTTTTGTTTACGAGTAAATATAAATTAAATCAGATAAAAACAACTACCTTATACTCTTCGAAAATCTATTCAAACCATGTCAGCTTTATCTGCAACCTCAAAGCGGTGCTTTGAGCAACCTACGGCTTGCTTCCTAGTTTGCTCTTTGATTTTCATTGAGTATTACTCTACAGATTTCAAAGCTTCAAGCATATCAACCTTTCTCAGATGATGATTGACAAAGAAACCAAGCAAGGTTAAAATGGTGCTTACTGCTACCACTGGGATTACATATACTTCCCAGCCTACCTGCGGATAAAAGAGAATAGTCGCAGGCGAAATCATTTGAATCAAAAATTGATGTAAATAGAAACCAGATACCAAACCAAGTACGATTCCCACAAGAGATAGTACAATCGTCTCACGGTAAATGTAGAGGGTGACTTCCTTATTATGAAAGCCGAGAACCTTGATAGTGGAGAGTTCACGGATTCTCTCAGCCACGTTGATATTGGTCAGATTGTAAAGGATAACGATAGCCAATAGAACAGACACGATGACCAAGATAGTCATGGTCTGATTGAGTGAGGTAGCAACAGAGTCAAAGAGTCGTATGGCTGAAGCATTTTGGACGACACTAGACACCGCAGCCTGATTCATGAGTAAACCTGCCTGCCCTTCGATACTAGGCGCACTAGAATCCTTTAGCCTAACCAGATAAGTGTTGACTTGGGGTAGATGACCATAAAGTTGCTCATAATTGGCTTGGTTCATATAAATAAAATGACCAACGTAGTTCTCAGCAATGGCAGCGACCTTTAGCTCCTGACCTTCAATTTCTAGAGTCTGCCCAACCTTGACACCTGCCAACTGGGCTAGTTTAGCTGTGATGACAACTCCATCTTTTAATGTCAACTCTTGCTGATGATGTTGCAGATGGATAAAGGGAGTCAAATCTTCCTTCTCTGTCATCATAAGGGTAATGGTTTGAAGACCAGCCTTGCCTTTGAAATCCTTGTCTAGCGTTTTAGAATAGATTTTATGGTAATCTTGAATATCCTGCCCTTTCAACACTTCTTCCAACTCTTCCTTGTCCTGATTGGTCGCACTAGGATTTTCAGAGACAATCATTTGATACTGTTGAATTTGTTGAAACTGTCTAGACGGAACTCCTGCTACAGAGGATTGGATTCCTAAACCTGCAAAAAGCAGAGCGACTGAACCTGCCACACCAAAGATTGTCATCAACATCCGTTGCTTATAACGGAAGATATTGCGGGCTGTTACCTTATGGGTAAAACTGAGACGACGCCAGATAAAACCGATGCGCTCTAGTAAGATTTTAGCTCCTTTAACAGGAGGTTTAGGCAGTAAAAGCTGGGCTGCTTCATCGTGCAGTTCCCTCTTAGCTACCAGATAAGCTGGTAACACACTCGCCAACCAACTCAAACCAAGAGCTAATAAACTATAGGTCCAATAGAACTGAATCTGGGTTTCTCCCACCACCATGCCTTTTGTAATGACACTTGAAATCACACCGGCTAGTAAATAATGGCCAAGTATGCTACCAAGAGCTGTTCCGACAGTCCCAGCTACTAGACCGTAAAGGAGAAACTTGGCAATAATATCCTTGCTACGATAGCCCAAGGCCTTAAAAATCCCTGCATGTGTTCGCTCTTCATCCACAAAGCGAGTCATGGTTGTAAAGGTCACCATAGCTGCTACGGCATAAAGCACTACAGGAAAGATATTGCCCACTGCCCGAATACTGGCTGAAGCATTACTATACATGAGGTAGCCTTGACCGCCAGGCATGGTCTGACGATTATAGACTTGATACTTGGGCTCAGCCAAATCATCCAAGGCTTGCTGATGTTTTTCTAGTTTTTCCTTTTCTTGGGCTAGATTTTGTTCAGCCTGCTTTAGTTTATCCTCTTCCTTGCTCAATTCCTGCTTGGCTTGGACAAGTTGAGCACTGGCTTGCTCTCTCTGAGCTTGAGGGAGCAAGGCTAGTTGACTTTCCTGAGCCTGTAAACGAGCTTGAGCAGCTGCTAAACGACGCTTGCCTTCCTGCAAATTAGTCTCAGCCTTGTCAAGGGTCTCTTGGCCTTTGTCTAAAGACTCTTGTCTTTCTTTTTTCAAGAGTTGCAGACGTGCCTTGCCATTATCTGACAAAGCTTGTTCAAGCTCTTCCTGATGTTGCTTGGATTTTTCTTCATAAGCTACTGAAAAAGCATTTAAGCCTGCTAAATCTTGATATTTCAAACGAGCTATATTGTAGACTTTCTGATCAAACTGACTAGGTAAAATCACTCCATAGGCTGTCAGAGTCCCACTTCCACTTCCTGCGTAGCCCATATCTCTCTGGGAGAGGATTTCAGCTGAATCCACAAAACCAGTAATGGTATAAGTATGATCTTTTAAAGAGGAATGACCCTCTTCTTTTTCTTTAAAACTAATCTCCTGTCCCACGCTGTATTGGCCTTGCAAATGAGTGGCCAAAGCTATTTCCTTGTCTGACTGAGGAAGTCGTCCCTCTCTTAGCTGAAAGGTTGAAATTCGCTCTGGTTTGGAGTACAGCCGAATGGCATCCTGCCCATTCTCCATAGTCACATCTGTCAAATAGCCAAGCTCAACCTCTGCACCCTCTATTTGTTCTAGTTCTTCTTGATCTGCTTGATCCAAACCATAATTAGACATAACTGCCAAATCCAAGGTTTGAGCAGTTGTTAAATAAGCATTAGCTGTCGCCTCCATGTTGGGACTAGTCACTTTGAGGCCTACTAGGGCTAGAGACCCCAACATCATCAAGGTCAAGATGGATAAAAAACGCCCCTTGGAGCCTGTGAAGGACTGAATTAAGTCCTTCCAATAGGTTTTTCGCTTGATCATTCTAGTACTCCAAACTGTCGATATCCTGAGGACGCTGGTTGATCACCACATCCTTGACACTGGCATCGTGCATATGAATCACGCGATCAGCAATGGGCGCCAAAGCTCCATTATGAGTCACGATGATCACCGTCGCTCCCTTTTGACGAGACATGTCTTGGAGAATTTTCAAAACCTGCTTACCCGTCTGATAGTCCAAGGCTCCAGTCGGTTCGTCACAAAGGAGGATTTTAGGATTTTTGGCTACCGCGCGTGCAATGGAGACTCGCTGTTGCTCCCCTCCAGAAAGCTGAGCTGGAAAGTTATTGAGACGATGAGCCAGACCTACATCTGTCAAGACTTGCTCAGGATTCAAGGCATCTGTCACAATTTCTGAGGCCAACTCCACATTTTCCTTAGCTGTCAGATTGGAAACTAGATTGTAAAACTGAAAAACAAAACCGACATCATTTCTACGGTAATTGGTTCTCTGGTGGGAACTATAGTCTGCAATATTAACACCATCTATCCAGATTTCCCCTTCATCATTGGTATCCATTCCCCCAAGAAGATTAAGAACCGTTGACTTGCCTGCACCTGACGCACCTAGAATAATAACCAATTCACCCTTTTCAATCTCAAAATTCACATCACGATTGGCCACAATCTCCGTATCCCCAACCTGATAACGCTTGTAACAGCGTTTCATCTCAATATAAGCCATTAGACCCACCCTCTCTCAAACAAATTACTTCCTACTACCATTATAACGCTTTTTCAACTAGTTGGAAACTGCTTACATTCTCAAATCCTTCAAAAAAGGCAGTCTCAAATCACTGCCTTCTATTACCTTCTTAAAAATAAAATTGAACCAGATCGCCTTCTGCTGTCGCCACTGAAATACAATCTTTCTCTATGCATTTCACTTTTGCTTTTTCTTGATTCACTTCAACCACACTATTTTCAATACCTGGATAAGAAACTCGCAAATCTCCTCCACTTCTTGATAAAATGGTCAACTGTAAGAGTTTTTTATCCTCCCACCTCATGCTCACTTCAAAATGTCCACGTGCTATTAAGCCTGAAACAGAACCTCTTGACCAAGCATCGGGTAGGGCGGCTAGAGGTACCAGATAAGCTGTATGAGACTGAAGTAACATTTCCGCCATGCCACTAGTAGCACCAAAATTACCATCTATCTGAAAAGGAGGATGGCTACACCAAAGATTTGGCAAGGTGGATGACTTTAACTGCTCTGCTAATAATTTATGGGCTCGATTGCCATCTCCCAAACGCGCCCAGAGATTGATCTTATTAGCCTTGGACCAGCCTGTGCCGCCATCTCCACGATCATTGAGGCTAGCACGCGCCGCTTCAAGATACTCTTTTCCCTTATAGCTAAAGAGAGTTCCAGGATAGAGGCCCACCAGATGGGAAGCGTGCCGATGCTGGGCCTCCACTTTCTCATTTTGAAAATGCTGCTCTTCCTCCTCATACCACTCCCTGATTCGACCAGATTGAGTGATTTGAAGAGGATTAAGCAAATCAAACTTCTCCTTGACCTCAGTCAACAAAGATTCATCCAGTCCCAATTCCTGAGCAGCCTGAATAAAATCATGGAATAATTGCCAAATCAGAGATTGGTCATAGGTATTGCCAATCGAAATCGGCCCATGTTCTGGAGAATAAGACGGAGAAGACACCCAACGCTGTGCCTGCCTATCCTCATGTAAAAAATCATTCCAAAAACGAACCGTTTCCCTCAACATGGGATAAATTTTCTCCCTGAGATAGTCTTTGTCCCTATAAAATGTATAGCCCTCATAAACAGTTTGCATCATCCACGCATTGGCAGCTGGTGACCAACCCCAGTAGTAATCCCAGCCCGGTGCCGTCCAGCCAAAGGGAGTCGCTTGCGTATGGACTAACCAACCGTTCTCCTCCCCTTTCTGAGAAACGATGCCTGCATACCTTGCAGCTGCTAGGCGACCATAGACACGCAAATCATCGATATAGTTGATGACCGGAAAAGCCGTCTCTAAGAGGTTAGTCACATAGGCTGGCCAATAATTCATCTGCAGGTTGATATTCAGGTGATAGTCCGAATTCCAAGGAGGATTGTCGACCGCATTCCAGACCCCTTGCAGGTTAGCTGGTAGAGCATCTGGGCAATCTCTGGAAGAACTAATCAATAAATACCGCCCATACTGGAAGAACAGTTCCTCCAAAGCCTGCCCCTCTTGTGGCTTATAATTTTTTAACAAATCATCTGTATTGGATGCGTCAACTTCAGCCCCCAAATCCAATTGAACACGCTGAAATAAGGCTTGGTAGTCCTGAATATGCCGTGATTTCAATTGGTCATAGCCCTTTTCTTTAGCTGTCTCCACCAAGTCCTTTACTTGTCGCTCCAAATCTAGTTCCTTGCGATAATTGCTAGCAGGATTTTGGGCAAAATCTGTCTTAGCAGCTAAGAAAAGGTTGGCATAACTGGCTCCTGATATCTGAACCTTATCCGACCAGACTCTAATGTCCCCATCCGTTTCCCAAGCTAAACAGCTAGCAAACTGCAGGTCATTGTCCTTAACTCTTCCCTTCATCAAGATATAAGAATCAGAGATATCCAGCTGGCACTCCTTGTAATCAGATTTCTCCTGCTCATACTTTCCATCAGAAGACAAATCACGACTTAGCGACAGTTCTATAGTAAAATCTAGAGTTTCCGCCCCTTCCTTAGTAAAGCGCTGAACCAAGAGATCATCTGGAAAACTCGCAAAAGCTTCACGTTCAAATTTCGTTCCCTTATAGACATAAGAAGTCGTCACAAGCGCCTTACTGATATTAAGCTGTCTCTGGTAATCCGTCACCTGAGACAAAGTCTTGCCTTGATTACTAAACTCAATATGAATATCTCCAAAGGACAGATAGGTCCCATATTGACTCGTTTTTGGCCCTACCAAATGCTGTTCAGCCAGTTCCTTAGCAGTATTGTAGTCTCTCTTCTCCAAAGCCTGGCGAATCTCAGCTAAAAAACTATACTGATCTTGAAGATTTCCACCCTGATAATCTGAACTATCTGGTTGAGGCCCACCCGACCAGAGACTTTTTTCATTGAATTGAATCCGCTCAGCCCCTATAAGGCCAAATATTTTTACCCCTAAAGAACCATTACCTATCGGTAAGGCCTCTTCTTCCCAACCCTTATATGTTCTTGATGCTGGTTGCTTATAGGCCAAAACATAATCTTGTTTTTTATTCCTTATCATACTACCATACTAACATAAAAAGCCTAGAAATCAATTCTAGGCTTACAATTTTTTATTTTCCAAGGTAGTATTCAGAAACTACGTTCAATTTTTCGTCGAATTCGAATACCAATGGTGGGAAGTTAGGGATTTCCACGTCCATGATTTCGTCATCTGACAAACCTTTGATGTGTTTTACAAGGGCACGGATTGAGTTACCGTGAGCTCCTACGAATACGTTTTTACCATCTTTAAGAGCTGGAGCGATTTTATCTTCCCAGAATGGAAGGGCACGTTCCAAAGTCACTTTCAAGTTTTCAGCATCTGGGATTACTGAGTCGTCAAGTGAAGCGTAACGACGGTCTGTGTGAGCTGAGTGCTCATCATCACGGTCCATGTTTGGAGGCAATACATCGTATGAACGACGCCAGATGTGAACTTGCTCATCACCAAATTGTTCAGCAGCTTCAGCTTTGTTTTTACCAGTCAAACCACCGTAGTGACGTTCGTTCAAGCGCCATGATTTTTCAACTGGAACCCACAATTGGTCAGAAGCTTCAAGAGCCAAGTTCGTTGTTTTGATTGCACGTTTCAATACTGAAGTGTAAGCTTGGTCAAATTCGATACCAGCTTCTTTGATCAATTTACCAGCGTCAATCGCTTGTTGTGTACCTTTTTCAGACAAATCAACATCAGCCCAACCAGTGAAAAGGTTAGCTTTGTTCCATTCAGACTCACCGTGGCGAGCAAAAACCAATTTTACCATTAGATGGATTCTCCTTTAAATTTTCCGAGGTTTCCCCTCGTTTATCTATTCTATTTTACACAATTTTTCACAAAAAAGCTAGTCAAAACCAAAAAGGAAAGGACTGTTTGACAATGTTTGACAATCACATTGTTTTTGGTTATTTCTATTCTATCATCATTATTTAATCTTTAAAAAACACCCCAATTTCTAACATTTGGGGTGTAATTTAACCAATTATTCTCAATTACTACAAAAAATTTCTATCTTACTGTAGTTGAGATGTCAAAGTTTTCAACTGTTTTTGCAAATTGTCTCTAAAGTCTTTCAATTGTTGAGACAATTTTGATTTATCATCTTCCTTGATCTCAGTTGACCCTAGCAAGTCATATATTTTTTTCTGCGCATCGAATAATTTTTGAGTTGACTCTTTTAGTTTGGTAAACGACTCATTATTTTCCATAGCTGTGCCTTTGAAACTTTCCTCAGCTTTAGTAAAATAATCATCAAAAATCTTTTTATAAAGATCTATATAATCTGCATAAGTACGTATTGATTCAATCGCATCGTCTGTTACAACCGGTTTATCAAGAGTGATTGTTTCTTTTGAGGTATTAGATGTTGCTACTGTCTTCTCATCACTACTTGTTGAAGTAGTCTTTGCATTTTGTGCTCCACATGCAGCGAGAAGAGAAACAGATAATAGAACTGCTCCTAGACCGATAAACTTTTTTGTTCTTTTCATGCTAAAATACCTTTTATTCTTCTGATTTGAATTTCTTCAATGTTGCAAGGAATAGAGATCCTCCAATAATAGCAAGAATCCCCCCAACCCATCCTAAGAATGGAATGAGACTAACTCCACCTGAAACAATCATTAGTACAGACGGAGCTGCACCTACACGATTATCTCCTTTATAGTAAACAATAGCAATGATACCAAGAACAAGATTTGCAATCTTCAAGGCATTCAAGAGTAAGGCAACACCTGAAACAGCCCCTGCAGTAGCTCCTCCATTAAGAGTTGTAGCAGCTGTATTTACCGCTGTTCCCAACAAGACAAAAGGACCAATAAGAAGTAAAATTCCTCCCACAAGACCGACGATACCACTAATCAAAGCAAGTGTTTTTGATTTCATAATAAAATCTCCTTTTTATTTTTTTTCAAATAAAATTGTATCATATTTGCTAAAAAAAAAAAGTATTTTCTGATATTATAAAATAAAAATTTGTATAATATGAAATAAAATATAATACTCTTCAGAAATCAAAAGTAACTATACAAATTTATTATTGTAAAAATGTGACACAATTTACCAATCTTATCCGTAATATCAAATTCGTATTTTATCTTACTGCTGTTAGCTTGCTAAGTTTCTCTTTGATTCTTGTTGGGTATAAAAAGTCACACCTCACAAATTTTCAAAATAAATAAAAACGCATCATATCAGGTGTTCAAAAACGTGATACAATGCGTTTTATAGTCTATAAGATTAGTTGTCTTTTCTTCTCAAATTGAGTTTTCCCTAGATTTTTCAACCTTATTTCTCTTCAAATCCTTCTGCGACTGCGTCCGCAAAGTTTTCTTCTACGATGCTTGCACAGTGATCACAGATAACTGCGTGGTAGCTACGTTCTGCTGTTGTTGGGTCGATACGACGGCAACGGTCACATACTTCACCTGCAGCGCGTTCAACTGTAAAGGCTACATCTTCGAAGCTAACGGCAGCTTCTGGAGCTGGTCCTTCTGCGATGGTCAAGTCTGACACGATCAAAAGTTGAGCAACATTGCTGTTTACTGCTTCGAGTAGAGTTTTCACAACTTCATTTGGATAAACTGTCAAGTGTGCTTCGAGTGATTTACCGATTACTTTTGCATTACGCGCTTCTTCCAAGGCTTTTTGAGCTTGTCCACGGAAGTCCATGAAGGCTGCCCATGTATCCAAGACTTCTTCTTGATTAGCAAAAGTTTGTGCTTCTGGCAATTCTGACAATTGAACGAAGTCTTCTGCTTCAAACTCAAGGTATGACCAGATTTCCTCTGCTGTATGAGGAAGGATTGGTGTCAAGAGTTTGGTGATTTTCACAAGAATGTCATAGAAGACAGTCTGCATTTGACGGCGTTCCAGTGATTTGGCACCTTCGATGTAAACAACATCTTTAGCAAAATCAAGGTAGAATGCTGACAAATCAACGTTGATAAAGTTCACCAAGGCCTTGTAGATTGTCAAGAATTCAAAGTTTGCGTAGGCATCACGAATGGTCTTGACAAGCTGGTTAAAGCGAATAGTCATGTACTTATCAACTGAACGAAGTTCATCGTAAGCTACTGAATCTTGAGTTGGGTTAAAGTCAGATGTGTTAGCAATCAAGAAACGAAGAGTGTTACGAATCTTACGGTAAGTTTCAGATACTTGGCTCAAGATATCCATAGAGATACGCACGTCGTTGCTTGAGTCTACACTTGTTACCCAAAGGCGCAAGATTTCAGCACCAAATTGTTTTTCAACATCGCTTGGAGCAATGGTATTTCCAAGAGATTTAGACATCTTCTCACCTTTACCGTCAAGGGCAAAACCTTGTGACAAGATTTGCTTGTAAGGTGCTACGCCATGGTTGGCAACAGATGTGATGAGTGATGAGTTAAACCAACCACGGTATTGGTCAGAACCTTCTAGGTAAAGGTCTGCTGGGTAAGTCAACTCAGGACGGTTTACCACAACTCCATTCCATGATGAACCTGAGTCAAACCAAACATCCATGATATCAGTTTCTTTTTTGAACTCGCCATTTGGTGAACCTGGATGAGTAAATCCTTCTGGCAAGAGGTCTTTGGCATCACGTTCCCACCAAATGCTTGAACCATGTTCCTCAAAGAGTTGAGCCACGTGTTCAATCGTTTCAGCAGTCATGATTGCTGTACCATCTTCAGCGTAGAAGATAGGAAGTGGAACACCCCAAGCACGTTGACGAGAGATAACCCAGTCGCCACGGTCACGAATCATATTGTAAAGACGGACTTTACCCCATTCTGAGTGGAATTTAACTTTTTCAATTTCGTCCAAGATTTCTTGGCGGAATTTAGAAACTGAGGCAAACCATTGTGGTACTGCACGCCAGATGATTGGTTTCTTAGTACGCCAGTCAAATGGGTATGAGTGAGAAATTTCTTCTTGGGCAAGAAGGAGGTTACCAAGTTTTTCAATAACAGTTGGAACTACCTTTTCATAGAACTGACCTTCAAACTCAGGACCAGCATTCTTCATCATGATACCACGCTCGTCAACAGTCACTGCGACTTCAAGACCATTAGCAATACCAACATTGTAGTCGTCCTCACCAAAACCAGGGGCTGTATGGACAATACCTGTACCAGAGTCAGTTGTAACGTGGTCTCCAAGGATAACCAATTCATCTACAGCTGTATCCCATGGGTGTTCTGTTACGATGTGGTTCAATTCTTGACCACGGTAAGTTGCCAAAACTTGAACATCAACCCAGCCAAATTTCTCAGACAAGCTAGTCAATAATTCTGCAGCAACGACAAACTTACGAGTTTCACCAGCAGGTTGAACCAAAACGTAATCAATATCTGCACCAACAGTCAAACCACGAGAAGCTGTGATGGTAAATGGAGTAGTTGTCCAGACAACGATGTAAGTATCTGTATCTAGAACACCTTTGCCATCTTTTACCTTGTTGGCATAGTAAAGGGAAGTTGAAATCAAGTCATGGTATTCAATCTCTGCTTCAGCAAGGGCAGACTCAGATGACCAAGACCAGTAAACTGGCTTGGCACCACGGTAGATATAACCTTTATTAGCCATCTCACCAAATACACGGATTTGGGCTGCTTCATAATCAGGAGTCAAAGTCACATATGGATTTTCCCAGTCACCAGAAACACCCAAACGTTTAAAGTCTTCACGTTGTTTATCTACTTGAGAAAGAGCGTATTCACGGCAAAGTTTCAAGTACTCAACCAAGTCCATTTCTTTACGTTTGACACCTTGTTTTGCCAAAACTTGCTCGATTGGCAGACCATGAGTGTCCCAACCCGGGATAAATGGTGCGTAAAAACCTGACATAGATTTTGAGCGAACAATGATATCTTTTGAAATCTTGTTCATAGCATGTCCAACGTGGATATTTCCGTTCGCGTATGGAGGGCCATCATGCAAGGTGAAATGAGGTTTTCCTTGGTTCAATTCTTGACGACGTTGGTAAAGTTTTGCATCTTCCCATTCCTTTTGCCAAACTGGCTCTTTGGTCGGAAGGCCTGCACGCATTGGGAAAGCTGTTTTCCCAAGATTAAGGGTATCTTTGAGTTTCATGGTATCTCCTTTATAAATAATAACAAATTAAAAACCACGACTGCCAAAAAGGACGAAAATCGTGGTACCACCTTTATTTGGAAAAAGATTTAGTCTTTCTCCCTCTTATCCCGTAACGTGGGAAACGTCAAATCTTACTCCATTCAGACTTGATTGTTTGAGAGGATAATCTTATCAATAGGGATTACAGGACTCACACCATCTCCTGCTCGCTGGAAATATAAGGATAAGATATTGTTCTCAGATTATTTCTTATAAAATTGTAACGGATTCTTGCGGTGCATCAAATCCTGGTGCTGAGTTTACAGCTTCAGTAGCTGGTGTTGGTCCTGAGTAATGGCTTGGAGCTACTTCTGGCTCTTCATACATTGGACCAACTGGATGAGCTGGTTCTTCTTCAATTTGAGGACTCACTACAGGAGTTGGGTTTTCCACTTCCTGTTTAGCTTGAGCTTCAAATTCAGCCAATTCTTTATTGGCTGCCTCAATACGAGCCTGTAACTCTGTCATTTCTTCTTGAGAAAATTGACGTGTCATATCAATTGGTTCTTCCTCAATTGGAGCTGGAATCGGTTCTCCAAGTACTTCGCTAACCACTTCTTTAAAGGCTTCATCACTTGTCTGAAGATAAGTAGCTGTTGGACGAAGAATATCTTCCCAATCTGAAGATTCAACAATAGCCAACTGACTCTCAATTGTAGATTTAAGACGTTGGTGGAAGACACGACTCTTGTTCTTCAATTCTTCGGTTTCAACAGCAACTTTCTTAGCATTATCAGCTGCCTGACGAAGAATTTCATTTGCCTTGTATTTTGCTTCTTCCAATAATCGATGTGCATCCTGTTCAGCTTGATGAATAATATTATTTGAACGATCGTGTGCTGTTTGTTTCACTCTCTCAGCTGTATCTTGGGCAATCAATACAGACTGGCTCAACGAATCTTTCATCTCATCAAAGTAAGACAAACGCTCTTCCAAATTTTTAATATGTAAATCCTTATCATGATTAGAACGAACCAAATCTTCATAATCACGAACTACAATATCTAAAAATTCATCTACTTCTTCTGGATCAAAACCTCTAAAACGTGTGCTAAAGGTTTTATCTTTGATTTCTAACGATGTAATTGGCATATTTTTCCTCACTTACTTAATAATAACTGGACTGTTATTTTTTTCTTCTCTTTTTTAGTTTGTCCCTTATCTTGAAGCAACCTCAAGCGCCCAAATTTTCTCACACTAATCAAGTCTCCAACTTGAACAGTATAATCTGATTTGTCTACCACATGATAATTTACTTGGACAAGTTTCTTTTCAATCAACTGGTTTGCTTGATTTCTAGATAGTTTCAAAACATTTGATAAAAGAACATCTAATCTAAAACTAGACACACATAAATCCAGCTCTCGATACTGTTCTAGCTTATCTATTTTCTCGGTGAAAGGACGGTCCTCCAGCGAAACAGGTATACGGCCAATTTTCTTTAATCCATCTTGAAAGAGAAGAAGAAATTGCTGATTAATCATAATCTGCGCCCGTTCTTCATCTACTAGGATATCTCCAAAAAGTTTCCGCTCAATCCCCAATTGATTGATGACTGTCCCTAAAATCTTAGCATGCGTTAAGTGTTCAAATTTATTGGAATACACTATTTCCTGGAGAGATATTTCAAAATCTGAAAACTCTGGCTGGAAATAATCTGGGTATAATAAAACTCGAACATACTCACTTGAGACGAATTCCCCACTACTGCTACAAGCAAGACCATAGGTTTTGGCTAAAATTTTTAATAGCTTCTCCTGATGAGGATTGATAAAAGGAGTTAAAAAAGGAGCATAGCTATCTTCTACCTTCTTTATCCATTCCATTCCCTTATCAAGAAAGGGACGATCTTCTATAGAGAAATGCTGGTAAATCCCTTTATTCATCCTATCATCGCCAGAAAACGCACTAAGTTTTCCCCTAAAAATCGAACCAAAACAATCGCAACCCAAACAGATAAATCAAGACCTGCTATCTGTAAAGGCAGGCGTTGCAAAGGAGCAAGCACTGGTTTTACCAATGCTACAATCCAGCGACCCAGACTTGATTCGTAGGCGCCTGGAAACCAAGACATGACAGCAAAGGCTACCAAAATCAGGGAGTAAATATCCACTGCATTATAAATCAGACGAATTAAAAAAATCATCATCGTACTCTATTTCGTCTCATATCAAAATCAAACTCACCCTGTTGATCTTCATCTGGTAAACGAATATCTTCAACATTTACAATAACATTCACTGGTGTCAACAGGTACATGGTAGAAGCTACCTTTTTCAAATTTCCAGCTAGAACATGGCAAGCTCCATCCAGATAATCTAAACAACGACGAGCTTGCACTTCAGTCATATATTGAAAATCAATCAAAATACTTTCGTTTCCTGCTAATAAATCAACAATTTCTATCGCATCTTCATATTTTCTAGGATAACGAACATCAATTGTTACTTTTTCAGTAGAATGCTGATTTTGCTTTGCTAACTCTTGTTGACGTGCATGCAGTCTAGTAATATTATTTTCTTTTGTACTACTTGTGCTTGGTGTTTGATTCGTTGAGAGAGCCTTTTCCTGTGTAGAATTTACTGGAGTTAGAATAGGCTCATCTCGTTTTTCATTAGGGAGACTTAAATCCTCATCCTCCGTAAAATAATCTATAAATCTATCGAATCTATCTTTTAAAGACATGGTTCTCTCCTACTTAAAAAATGCTGTACCTATGCGAACAAAGGTGGAACCGAATTGAATCGCTTCTTTATAATCACGACTCATTCCCATGCTTAAGTCGGTCATAGGCATATTTGGAATTTGTTTTTCTTGGATTTCTTTTTGTAAATCTTGGGTCGCCTTGAAAATTTCTTTCAACTGCTCACTGTTAGCCTCAAAAGGTGCCATCGTCATTAAACCAACATATTGAATCTTATCTAGTTTGCCCAACTCTGGCAAGACTTCCAATAATTCTTCTCTCGAAAAGCCGTGTTTACTTTCTTCTTTAGAAATATTTACTTGAAGGAAACACTTGATGACTCGGTCACTTCTTTTTTGGATTTCCTCTGCTAGCTTTACTGAATCCAATGCATGGAAATAATCAACGTATTGAATGACATCTTTCACCTTACGTCTTTGCAAGGTACCAATCAAATGCCAAGTCACATCTCGATCTTTTAAAGCTTGATATTTCTCTAGAAACTTATCTACACGATTTTCACCGATATGATGAACCCCTAGCGGAAGCAAGGCTTCCGCTGTCGGTACATCTACATACTTGGTAACTGCAATGACAGAGACTGAGCCACTCTCGCGATGAGCACTCAGACTTGCTTCTGCGACTTCCCGAAAAACACGTTCTGTATTTTCTTTTACATTCATTTACTTAACGATTTTTGAAAAATGGAGGTGTATCCAACTCATCTTCATCTTGCGAATTTGGAATTTCAAAACGTTCTACCGGTGACACTACTGAATCAGTCGGACGAACAATTGTCTCGCGACGTAAATCCCAATCACCAAAAGCAGAGCCTTGAGCTTGTTCCGAGCGACGTTGATTTTGTTTTGGTAATTCAGCTGTTTCTGCCATATCAAAATGACGATCAAAGCCATGTGAATGAGCTGGCTTTACTGTCTCACGGTAGTTAGTAGTAGGTCTAGCTTGTGGAGCCACAACCTTTTCTACGCGGTCTTGACGAACACCCGTTGCGACAACTGTTACACGAATTTCATCACGCATACTTTCATCAATTGAAGTACCGAGCCAGATGTTCACTCCTTGACCTGCTGCCTGGTTCACAATTTGTGAAGCCTCTTCTGCCTCAATCAAGGTTAAGTCAAGACCACCAGTTACGTTGACAATCACATCTTCTGCTCCATCAATTGTTGTTTCAAGAAGTGGAGAGTAAATTGCCTTACGTGCTGCTTCTACCACACGTTCTTCTCCACTACCGATACCAATACCCATAAGAGCATTCCCTTTATTTGCCATAACTGTTTTCACATCGGCAAAGTCAAGGTTAATCAATCCTGGATTGGTAATCAAATCGGTAATTCCTTGAACACCTTGACGAAGAACGTTATCTGCTTCGCTAAGAGCCTCCAGGAGCGGTGTTTTCTTATCAACAATTTCAAGCAAGTTGTTGTTTGAAATAATCAATAGAGTATCTACATGCTCACGTAGTTGATTGATTCCTTCTACAGCGAATTGTCCACGTTTGCTTCCTTCAAAACCAAACGGACGTGTTACAACACCAACTGTAAGAGCACCTAAATCTTTAGCAATACGAGCAATAACAGGAGCAGCTCCAGTTCCAGAGCCTCCTCCCATACCAGCAGTGATGAAGACCATATCTGCACCACTGATAGCTTCCGTCAGTGTCTCTTCGCTTTCTTCAGCAGCTTTACGACCAACCTCAGGTTGACCTCCTGCACCCAAACCACGAGTCAATTTAGGTCCCAACTGAATAACAGTCTCAGCTTTTGTACTACTCAATGCTTGTACATCTGTGTTTGCTGCGATAAATTCTACGCCTGTAACACCTTCGTCGACCATACGGTTGATGGCATTGCCACCACCTCCACCGACACCAATTACTTTAATCACTGCACCTTGAGCAGCAGCTGTATCAAATGAAAATGTCATAATTTATTTTTCCTCTTTATTCGTCAAACATGCTTCCGATCAAGCCACGGAAACGATCTGCTAATTTCGGTTTATTTTGTGAAGCTTGTTGGAAATCCGCCATTGGTTCCGTAGGCGCCACCGGCTCTACTTCTGGAGCAGGAGCTGGTTGAACAGGCGTTGATTGTACAAACTGAGCTGTTTTCTGAATCATTCCCCCAAAACTAAGCGGTTGTTGGAATAATCCTTCATCACCCTTGACTGCTCGTTGAGCCAAGAGATGTACTTCTGTCAATTGTCCCGCGAATTCTGATAGACTAATCACATGCGCAAAGGCTGGATTACGAATCCCAACTTGGTTTGGAACATAGAGTTTCACACGAACACCAAAAACTTCTTGAGCAAGCTCCACAATACCCGGTAAAATAGCCGTTCCACCAATCAAAACAATTCCACCAGGAAGATCCAATAAATGTCTTCTGTCTAAGTCTTGTTTGATTTGTTCAAAAATATGCTTAATACGTGCAGAAATAATCTCTGACAAGTAATTTTCTGTTACTTCAACAGGTTCTACTTCCCCGATCACTTCGACTTGGAATGTTTCTTTACTTGCGAGAGGAGGATAAGCCTCTCCATAGTTTAATTTCAAACCTTCGGCTAGTTTCTGTGATGTCTTCAAGACTTTAGAGATATCCTTAGTTACATAATCTCCGCCTTCTTGGAGAATATTGGTAAACTGAAGTTCTTGGTTACGGATTGTAGCGACAGTCGTTTGACCTGCCCCCATATCAATCACTGTAGCACCAAATTCACGTTCACCTTCATTCAAAATAGATTGAACCATTGCTAGTGGTGAAATAATAATATTTTCAACCTGAACACCTGCACGTTCAACTGTCTTACGTAGGTTATGTAAAATAGTGCGAGGACCTGTATAAAGTAAACCACGCATTTCAAGGCGAACCCCCATCATACCACGTGGGTCACGAATCCCTTGAAAACCATCCACAATAAATTCCTCAGGAATGAATGTGATAACTTCACGATCAGGTGTCATACTCTTTGTCAAAGCTGATTTGACAACATTTTCGACATCTTGATCCATAATTTCCTTGGTATCAGATGTTACTGGAATCATTCCTTGAGTTGGTTCTACCTGTAAGAGATTAGCTGGTAAACCAACATTCACTGATTTAATTGAGATGCCTGCTTTTTCTTCTGCTTGGGAAATTGCTGATTTGATAGCAGTTGCTGCTGCATCAATATCAACAATAATTCCATCCTTTACACCTTTACTTTTGGCATTACTCACGCCAATTACATTTAATTCACCATTTCTCTGCTCAGCTACAAGCACCTTGACAGAGCTTGTTCCAATATCTAGACCTGTAAAAAAGCCTTCTCTAGCCATTACATCGCATCCTCTCTATCTTCCAAGTTTCTAACTTCGTAATATTCAATAGCTAAACGTAGGCATAGCTATTCACAGAATATTATAACACAAAAAATCTCATCGTGCTCAGTTTTTTCCTAAATTTACCAGCCAATTTTTTAGTTTTTCTGTTCAGAAATTCATTCACTGTAAACTTTGTCAACAATCTGTCTATTGTACAAAAAAGAAAGCTCATTTCTAAGCTTTCTTTGCAATCATTTTTTCTGCTTCTTGTTCTAAAAATAGTTCCAAAATTTTCTTTGTCAACGTAATCGCCGCTGACAAGGCCAGAGAAACGATTAAATAATTAGCTACTAAGCCGTGGTCTCCAACCAATGGCGGTTTTGTCAAAAATCCATAATCGCCACCTGTTACCAAATTGACCACAAAAATTAAGGCATTTAATGCAAAGGTCATGAGAAAAATTCTTTTCACATCTAGCATTCTCGCATCGTACTGTCTCAAGAGATAAACCAGTGAGTTCCCCAAGAGAGCTAAGTGCCCAAAGATAAAGGACAAAATGGCAATATGGGGGAAAGGATAGGGATCTGGCACTGGATAAACAAAGGCAGCTAATGTCCCAAATGTTCCTAGTAATGCAAAATACTGCCTATATTTAGAC
This sequence comes from Streptococcus mitis SK575, assembly GCF_000257865.1. Taxonomy (GTDB): domain Bacteria; phylum Bacillota; class Bacilli; order Lactobacillales; family Streptococcaceae; genus Streptococcus; species Streptococcus mitis_CQ. Next base: position 23,964 of record NZ_AICU01000048.1, read on the forward strand.
TGACCAGGAAGCAAGAGCACCACAAACATAGCCATACGGCAATGGTAAAAGGGTAAACTTTCTGACAGTGGCATATGATTGACCCCATACCAACCATAAAGAAGGATTAACTGAACGGCCTGCAAGATTTGGAAAAATCGTTGGTAAACCTTCTTTTCACGATAACGATAGGCTGTATAGAAGGTCAAGGCCAAGAGTGTAAATATACTGACATACCAATAAAGATCAAACTTGGGTGGCTCTGTTGCTTGGGTCGTAAAGAAAATATCCCATAAATTCATCTAGTATTCCTCATGATTCAAAATTTTCCTGCATTTTATTATACCATGCTATTTGTCAAAAATGAATTTAGAAATACGATAATCATCTTCTTAATCAAGATATTGCTCCCTCTGACCTTGATAAACCTGCCAAAGAATCTCTATTTGCTCCTTGGTAATGCGTTTTTCAGATAAGGCTGGCAGTTGGTCAAGGGCAAAAAATTGAAGGTCAGCAATTTCTTGATTTTTTTGGAATTGTCCATCAAGAAGCTTACATTCAAAAACAAACTTTGCATATTGCTTGCTCTGTAGTTGGAAACGATTTGTATCAAAAACAGCTAGTAGTCTTTCTACTTTAGCTTCAAAACCGGTTTCTTCTTCAATTTCCTTGAGAATATTTTCTGTTGGAGAATAGCCGACTTCACCAAAGCCACCTGGCAAAGCCCAATCATTCTCTCCTTGTCCCCTAACCAGACAAATTTTTTCATCCTCAACAATCCAAGCACGGACGTCCATTAACGGAGTTGCATAAGCGGAAGTTGGCTTCAAAACTTCTGCCACTTCTTCGGAATCAAGGTCTGATGCCTGATTCAACATTTCAGATAACAGACTTCGCAAGTCTTCATAGCGCTCACGGTCGAAAGGATCTTTTGTAAAGGTTAATCCAGTATCTGTAAGGGCAATCATTCTTTGAAGATACTTGGCAAAATCACTAGCATTCATTTTCTAAACTTTCTACCAGCTTAGCTAGATTCATGGAGTTAGAGCCTTTGAGTAGGATTTGGTCATTGACTCCAAGGCTTTCTTTGACCTGCTTGACTAGGTCTTCAAATTGGTCTTGGTCTTCTGTTTTCTTGAAGTAGTAAACGTGGCCGATTGGGAACATTTGACTGGCCAATTGGGCCAATTCAGCAATATCTTCTCCATAGAAAATAACGGTATCCAACACATCTGGCGAAAGGCTCAAAATCATCTGGTTATGGAGTTTAATAGACTGGTCACCAAGCTCCTTCATATCCGCCAACACTGCAATTTTCTTGCCACCTTCATTGACTGGAATGGCAGAGAAAGTCTCTAAAATCAGCTTCATAGCCGTTGGATTGGCATTGTAAACATCTGACAAGATATCTGCTCCATTAGCTGCTTTCTTCCACTCGGTACGGTTACGTGTCAATTCAAGATTTTGGAAGGCCTGATGAATTTGCTCCTCTGAAACTCCTTCTTGTAGGGAAACATAGGATGCAATCATAGCATTGGTGGCATTGTACTTACCAGTCACTGGCAAATCAAGGGCTTGCTCCAAGAAATTGGCCTTAAAGGTCAGACTGTCCTTACGCTCAACCAAGTCTGTGATTTCCAGCTCTGCTCCTTGCCCAAAACGGACCACCTTTTTATCAGCTGGTAAGTAGGCCTCTACAATAGGGTCAGCTGGTGCCAAAAGCAAAGAATCTGAAGCCATACCATCTGCAATTTGCATTTTCCCTTTAGCAATCTCAGAACGATCTTTGAAAAATGCCAAATGAGCTTCTCCAACCAAGGTCACGATGGCTGTTTTTGGACGAGCCAATTCTGACAAGAGATGAATATCTCCAAAGTGATCCTGTCCCATCTCCAAAACCAACTTTTCTGTTCCTTCAGGCATATGGAGAACTGTGTAAGGAAGGCCAATCTCATTATTGTAGTTGCCTTGTGTTTTGTAAGTTTTGTAGGTTGTTGATAGCAAGTGTGCCAACATATCCTTGGTCGTTGTCTTACCATTTGAACCTGTAACTGCAAAGACATCAACAGCTGTTTTTTCAAGATAGTAGGCTGCTAGTTGCTGAAAGGCAGTCAGAACGTCATCTACTAGAATGTAGGGATGATTTGCGACCTCTTTCTCAGACAGGGTTGCAGCAGCGCCATTTTCAAAAGCTGTTTCGATAAAGTCATGACCGTCACGCGCACCTTTGAGGGGCACAAATAAATCCCCTGCCGCAATCAAACGACTGTCAAACTCAGCTTTCTCTAACTGGGTATCCTCAAAGATGCTGATATCATTTTTAGCTCCGACAACTTGGGCCACTTCATGAATTGTTAATTTCATTTCTACTCCTTTAAAAAGGGTTGAAGTCCGAGAACTCTAGTCACCTTGCAGTGATGGTTCTGGCTTCTACCCTCTCTTTCATTTTTATAGCAAATGCGCTTCGCGCTTGTCAAAACTTTCCTTGGCAAGATCAACCAATCGCTCGATTAAGTCTGGATAGCTGATTCCCATATTGTCCCAAAGAAGTGGATACATTGACCACTGGGTGAAACCTGGCATGGTATTGAGCTCATTTAGGAAGATTTCTCCCTTATCTGTATAAAAGAAATCGCAACGAGATAGACCTAGACCACCAATGGCACGGAAGGCCGTTTCTGCATTTTGACGCATGACAGCTACCACATCATCACTAATTTTAGCTGGGATGTCCATGGTAATCTTGTTATCAATATACTTGGCGTCATAGTCGTAGAAGTCAACATCCTTGACCACTTCTCCTGGCAGCGTGCTTTTGACATCGTAGTTGCCCAAGAGTCCAACCTCGATTTCACGGGCATTCACCCCTTGCTCAACCAAGACACGGCTGTCATATTGGAAGGCAAGTTTCAATGCTTGACGGAGTTCTTCTTGATTTTCAGACTTGGAAATACCGACACTTGAACCCATGTTTGATGGTTTGGTGAAGACTGGATAAGTCAATTTTTCTTCAACTTCAGCGATTTTAGCAGTCACATCGTCACCTTCAACGATAGCCACATAAGGAACTTGGGCAATACCGGCAGATTCTAAAACACGCTTGGTCGTGATTTTATCCATGGCAAGACTCGATGACAAGATATTGCAACCAACGTAGGGCATTTTCAAAACTTCTAAGAAGCCTTGGACAGAGCCATCTTCTCCCATCGGACCGTGAAGAACTGGGAATACCACTGCACCTTCTTCGTAGATAGCACTTGGTGCAACTTTCTTATCCCAATCAATGGTCGCATTGGTCATGAGACGGTCCTCTTGACCTGGAGTCTGACTAAATTCCTGCGTTTTGATAAAGTCACCTGATTGACTGATAAAGAAAGTCTTAACTGTGAAACGGTCGTAATTGACCGCACGCATGACACTTTCCGCTGAAAGGACAGAGACTTCGCGTTCCGCACTCCGTCCACCATATAAAAGAATAATCGTTTGTTTCATATTATTTGTCCTAATTCTACTAGAATACTCGCTCTTTAGTATATCATATTTGCTTGTTTTTTTAAAACTTGAACCTGATCCTACTCATCACACTATACAAAAAGAGGCCGATATGAACGATTTTCAGCCTCCTTGATTTTTTTATAAATGAATGGAGTTCGTAAATTTGTCTACACTTACAACTCTGTTCGATTTTCAATAGCCCGTAAGAGGGTCACTTCATCCGCATACTCGATATCTGCTCCCACAGCGAGGCCTCGTGCTAGACGAGTAACCTTAATCCCTGCAGGTTTGAGAAGCCGAGAGATATACATGGAAGTCGCTTCCCCATCTGCTGTGGCATTGGTTGCTACGATTACCTCTGAAACTTCACTATCCATAAGACGGGTCATGAGGCTCTTGAGATTGATATCATCTGGACTAATGCCATTCATGGGAGAAATGAGACCATGCAGGACATGGTAAAGTCCGTGGTATTCCTGAATATTTTCCATGGCAGCGACATCGCGGCTATCCTCCAGGACCAGAATCGTAGACTGATCACGGCTAGGATCGGTACAGATAGAGCACGGGTCTTCATCTGTTAATCGTCCACAAATAGAGCAATAGGTCAATTCTCGCTTGGCTGCAAGAAGATTTTTTGCAAATTCATTGACGTCGTCATCCGGCATTCCAATAGTATAAAAGGCCAGTCGAGTTGCTGTCTTAATCCCAATACCAGGAAGTTTGGAATAACTGTCAATCAACTTAGCAATAGGTGTTGGATAAAGCATGGCTTCCTTTCTAATTCATTGGATGGTGTTGGTTATATAAATTGATAATGTCGCGAGCAATTGCTGGCCCAACATTTTTGGTTAAATTGGTATTATGAGGAAAGACTACTGCAACTGCAATTTGAGGATTTTCTGTTGGAGCATAGGCCACGGCATTGGTATTATTAGCTTCTTGACCACCAGCTACATAGCTTTCACCTGTACCGGTCTTACCACTGATAGAAACAGTGGCGCCATCTGAAAACGCCCGTCCTGTCGTAAGGGGACTAGTTCCATGCGATACTTGGTAAAATCCTTGGTGCAAGATACTCATATCGGAGTCGGATATATTGACCTTATTCATCTCTGTCGGTTGCAGTTGCTGAATCAAGTCACCCAGTCCTCCCTTATCATTATTACCATAAATGCCTTCAACAATACGAGGAGCCACACGAACACCATCATTTGCAATAGTTGCTACATACTGAGCCAACTGCATGGGCGTATAGTTATCAAACTGCCCAAAGGAATTGGTGATGTAATTAGCAAAGCTATACTCTTTGGGAACAAATCCAGTAGATTCATCTGGTAGGTCAATTCCGGTCGCAGCCCCCAAGCCATATTCGCCAAAGGTCGCACGAAGTTTTCCCATAGCTGTTTCCAAATTGCTGGTTCCAACAAACATATTTGGTTGATAGGTCTGGCCCATGATTCCAAGAGCGGTTTGAACCATGTAAGCATTGGATGAATACTCCAAGGCTTCCACAGCTGTAATAGGAAAAGATCCATATGCCAATTTATACCAAGAATAAATTGGAGCTGAACCTTGGAAAACAATAGGCTGATCTGTTAAGGTTTGGTTTCCTGATAAAACACCATTTTCCCAACCTGAGCTGATGGTAGCGGCCTTAACAACCGAACCTGGGACAAAGACATTGGTTACCGTTCCCAAGGAATCAGGAGTCAACTCTCCCGTTTTCAGGTCATGTTTGAGTCCTGACATAGACAAAACAGCACCTGTTTTGGGGTTAAGGGCGACTGCATACACACCCTCAGAATACTTGGCTCCACCATTTCCTAGCTCGGAATTGAAATAACTTTTCAGCAAAGCATCCACGCTATCTTGGAAGGCCAAATCAATGGTCAGTTTGATATTGTTTCCCTTACTACCTTCCTCAATTGTATCCACGCTTTCCATATTGCCATATTTATCCAGATGGATTTCTTTTACCGAGCGTTTTCCTTGTAAGGTCTCTTCATATTGCTTTTCCAAATACGAGGTTCCAACACGGTCATTTAGAGAATAGCCTTTTTTAAGATAGGCTTCTGCTTCTTCCGCTGGGAGACCAGCTTTTTCACTGGATACACTCCCTACTATAGAAGAAAGGGAAGTTTCCAAAATCTTTCGATCCCAAGAAGTAGAAATACTAATGCCAGGCATCTCCTTTGAAATAGAGGCAATAACAGCCACCTGAGAATCATTTAGAGGATCTGTCGCAATGGTTCCTGTCGCAAAGTTTCCAACAGCATTTAACTGACTAAAAAGATAGATTTCTTTCTTTTCATCCTCTGTATAGTTTAGTTGACTTGTTGGAACACTATCGACCGCATTGTTATACAGTTCTGATTCGGATAGGCGATTGCCATCTGAATCCAAGCGTTTCTCACTTGGGAGAGCTTCCACTGTTTTTTTATAGATTTCAGGATCAGCCAAATAGTAATCAGCCAGCTGGCGTTCTGTCAAATTTGGCGAACTGATGCTCACATAAGTCAGTAACTTTTTAGCTATTTCTTTTAAGTCTGTAGCCGTCATTTTATTGCTACGCGTAAAGGAAACAACCTGTTTTAACGTATTTTCTACCAAAGGTTTTCCACTAGCATCATAGATTTCCCCACGGGCAGAACTGGTTGTGACCTTGGTCTGACTAGCTGAGGCTAGCTTTTTTTCGTAAAAATCCTTGTTCAAAACCTGCATATACAACAAACGACCAATAATGGTCATAAAGAGTAAAATGACGATTGAAAACAATAAATTAAGCCGAATCGGAATCGAATGGCTGTTAAATTTTCTCATACAAATCAGTCTCATTTCTAACTTAAAATCTTACTCTTAATTGTACCACAATTTGAGCAGAAAATTATGGAAAAGAAAGAAGCTTTTTTTCGTTTTTACAGTAAGATACGTTTTTATTTATCCATCCCTATATTATATGTTATAATGAATGTAAAAGTTCAATAATCTAGTCTTTTTCCAACACGACTCATTTAAAGGAGCCTTCCCTATGGACAAACCAGATATCGCAACTGTCATTGATTCACATTTTGAAGAAATGACAGACCTAGAGCAAGAAATTGCTCGCTATTTTTTGCAAGCTGAGACGATTAAAGATGATTTATCTTCTCAACAAGTCACTCAGAAATTACATATCTCCCAAGCCGCACTAACCCGCTTTGCTAAAAAGTGTGGCTTTACTGGCTACCGAGAATTTATTTTCCAATACCAACATCAATCAAAAAAACAGGACACTTATTCTCACAAACATAGTCCTTTAACCAAACGAGTCCTCAGAAGTTATAGCAATATGAGGGAACAAACACAGGACTTGATTGACGAAGTCCAACTAGAACGAATTGCCCAGTTAATCGAAGATGCTGAGCGTATCTACTTCTTCGGAACAGGGAGTTCTGGCCTCGTCGCTCGTGAAATGAAATTACGGTTCATGCGTCTGGGTGTGGTCTGCGAGGCCTTGACCGATCAAGACGGCTTTGCTTGGACAACCAGCATTATGGACGAAAATTGTCTCGTACTTGGTTTCTCACTTTCTGGCACAACTCCCTCTATTTTAGATAGTCTATTAGATGCCAAGGAGATGGGAGCAAAGACTGTACTCTTTTCAAGTGTTCCCAATAAAGATAGTCAGGCCTACACAGAGACTGTTCTTGTAGCCACCCACAGCCAACCTTCCTACATCCAACGAATATCCGCTCAACTTCCTATGCTCTTCTTTATCGATTTGATTTATGCCTACTTTTTGGAAATCAATCGCGAAAGCAAGGAAAAAATCTTTAATAGCTACTGGGAAAATAAAAAACTCAACGGCTATCGTAGACAAAAACGTGTCAGAAAATTCTAGTTTGGTTGAGTCAAACTAGGATTTTTATTCATCAAAAAACATACCTCTTCTAGATTATGAATTAGTCATATCTTGATTTAGTCTTGAATAATTTCATGTAATCACTTTTTGAAGGGAGTAAATAAGCAAGTCTGACGGTATCCTCAACAATTGTATATAATACGATGTAATCCTTACTCAAGGTCAATCCTCGCGTTTGGTAGTGAGGATCTAATTTCTTACCAAATTTTTCATCGGCATCAAATCCAGCTTGGGGGAAAATTTCTAGACGATTAATATCTTTTCTAATACTCTCCACTTTTCGTCTCGCAGCCTCTACAGAACCGATTTCCTCTGCTATATACTGATATATTTTATCCAGACTATCAATCACTATAGGAGAATACAAAATCCTATATTTTTTATAATCCATAGCGTGTCACGACATCCTCATCTGTCAAGTAATTTCCAGCCTCAATCTTGGCATAACTTTCTTGAACTTCTGCTTGTAATTGTCTAAACAAATACTCCTTCTCTAATTCCTCTTCACTCAGTAAATCTACTTCATTTGTTACGGCAACATTCTTTAAAAATAATCTAAGTGCCGATGAAAGAGAGAGATTTTTTTCTTTTAACACTTCCATGGCATCATTTACTAATTCTCTATTAGCTTGGAAGGTCACAATTTTATTTGAATTCGCTATAGACATTTTATATAACCCCTTTATATATTTTATTTATTATCTCACGATTATAAAGAAAGTCAAGGGAACTTGATTAGAAAATCCTAGTTTGGTCTAGCCAAACTAGGATTGTTTTGTCTTGATACTCTTCGAAAATCTCTTCAAACCACGTCAGATTCGCCTTGCCGTAGATATATGATTACTGACTTCGTCAGTCTTATCTACAACCTCAAAACAATGTTTTGAGCAACCTACGGATAGCTTCCTAGTTTGCTCTTTGATTTTCATTGAGTATAAAATGATAATAAGCTCCCAACATACCTGCCGTATTTTGGTGATGGGCAAATTCTAATCGTGTTTTTTCAGCTAGGCTTGGTACCAAAGCCTCTTTCAAAGCTTTGCGGATCTTGGGTTTGAGGATAGCCTCTTGTCCCATGATACCGCCACCGAGAATGACCACTTCTGGATTAGCAACGTAGCAAATATTAGCCAGACCTTTCCCTAGATAGTCTACCATGCGGTCAATACCAGCCATACAAATCTTGTTGCCTTCAGTGGCTTCCTTAAAGATACGTCGGCCATTCCACTGGTCAACTGGATCTCCATGACCTGCTGCTACATACTCTACCAAGGCTGTCGTAGAAGCCAAATCTTGGAACTCTCCATCCTGCATATGCATATAACCAACTTCACAGGCTGAATTGCTAAATCCATGGAAAACCTTCCCCCCCATAATCAAGCAACCGCCGATACCTGTTCCAATAGTCAAGCAAAGGATGACACTCGCTCCCTTGCCTGAACCAGATACCGCTTCAGCCAGACCTGCACAGTTGACGTCATTTTCAATCTCACAAGGAACGTTAAAGCTAGTCTCGATTTCCTTTTTGAACTGGGTGCCTGCATAATTTGGAATCTGAGACCCAGCATAGAAAATCTCACCCTTATCTGGATCCACCATTCCTGCAGAAGAAATGGCAACGCCTGCTACTGGGCCTTTTTCTAAATAGCTGGCTACGATATCTTTGGTCTTTTGTAAGATATGAGGTCCACCTTTATGCGCCTCTGTTGGCATTTCATGCGATTCAACAAGTTGGCCTTCTTGGTCGATCAAACCATATTTGATGTTGGTTCCACCGATATCAATTGCAACGTAGTGTGTCATAAATACCTCCTTATGGATTAGAGGAAGCGCTCCTTGGTTTCACGAATCAAGGCTGCAACTGCTTCTACAACTGGACGATCTTCTTCAGTCACTGGTGTCAATGGTGAACGAACAGAACCAATATTCAAGCCTTCATTGATTTTCAAGACTTCCTTAATCACACCGTACATATTTCCATGTGCAGAAGTGAGTTTACCAATGATTGCGTTGATAGCATACTGTAATTCACGCGCTGTCTCCAAGTCTTTGTCAGCAATCAACTGATTGAGTTTCAAGAAGAGTTCTGGCATAGCACCATAAGTACCACCGATACCAGCTTTAGCTCCCATGAGGCGGCCACCTAGGAACTGCTCATCTGGACCATTAAAGACGATGTGGTCTTCTCCACCAAGGCTGACAAAGGTTTGGATATCTTGAACTGGCATAGAGGAGTTCTTAACACCGATAACACGAGGATTTTTCAACATTTCTGTGTAAAGGCTTGGAGTCAAAGCAACCCCTGCCAATTGAGGAATGTTATAAATCACGTAGTCTGTATTTGGAGCTGCAGAACTGATATCGTTCCAATATTTAGCAACTGAGTATTCTGGCAAGCGGAAGTAAATCGGTGGAATCGTTGCAATAGCATCTACACCCAAGCTTTCTGCGTGGCGAGCAAGTTCCATACTGTCTTTGGTATTGTTGCAAGCAACATGGGCAATAATGGTCAATTTACCTTTAGCAACTGCCATGACTTCTTCCAAGATTAACTTGCGGTCTTCAACACTTTGGTAGATACATTCACCAGAAGAACCATTGACATAGAGACCTTGAACTCCCTTATCAATGAAGTATTGAACCAAGGCACGCGTACGCTCTGGACTGACTTCTCCTTGATCATCATAACATGCGTAGAAGGCTGGAATGACACCTTCGTATTTTTTTAAATCTGACATAGATTTTCTCCTAACTTATTTCCGAAACGAGGGGAGAAAATAAATTTTTCATCCCCTTTACATTATGTTTATTTTACAATTTCTGACAATTTTACTTTGCGATCTTCAAACATAGACTGGGTACAAGCATCTGCAGTAGCAATTGCTTCTAGAGCAGCTTCACCTGTCAATAGTTTTGCAAATTCTTCTGATACTGGAGCTCCTTGCATAATCTCATGCAGATAGCGCATTTCTTTGTCGATCACAGATGATAGCCATAATGGAGTACGTTTACCTGGTTTACCATAAGCAATTGCTCCGTCCATCTCTGTACTATGATAGATGCGAGTACGATCATCATCTTCTTCTTGTGATTCATGAATCAAGAAATAGCTTTCTTGTCCATCTAGCTTAAGAGTTCCTTTACAGTTGAATAAGTCTAAGCGGATAGCACCTTTCGTTCCTTGAATCAAAACATAATGTTCACCCCAACGATAAGCTGAACCCCATTCTAACAAGGCAAAACGTTTATTAGAAAATTCCATATTGACAAAAATCATATCATCTTCATCACCGAAATTTTCACCTTCATGGGCTACATTTCCACCTGTCATGGTTACAGTTTCTGGCATACCACCCATAAGGAATTGCACGCAATCCAATTCATGAATATGGTGATACAAGTGACCACCTGATTTTTCACGAATTTTTTTCCATGATACTGACGGTTGTTGTTCTTCCCAACCATTACGAGCTGTGTGACAATATAGAACGTCTCCGATGACTCCTTGATTAATGAGTTCTTTTGCATGATGGACACCATTAAAGAAGTTCATAATATGTCCTGCCATAAAGGTTACATTATTTTCTTTACATGCATCTACCATCTCGCGACAATCTTGATAAGAAAGCGCAATTGGTTTTTCACAGAAAACATTTTTGCCATGTTGTGCAGCCTTAATAACCGGTTCCTTATGAAGATTATTTGGAGTTGCGACGATAACACAATCTACTTCATCGCTAGAAACCAACTCATCTAGGGAACTTGCTACTTTTGCTCCCAATTCTTCTGCAATAGCCTCTGCATTATCTGGATCATAGAGAAGAGTAATCTCTGCTCCATCATTCTTTTGCATATAACGAGCCAACTCAGCTCCAAAATATCCTGTTCCAACAACACCGTATTTAACCATGTTTTTTCTCCTTTATTTTGTTAAATCATTAATTTCCAAATCTATATACTGAACTACATTGCTTAAATGCAATTCATTTCTTGACCATGAATCATATTTTTCAAACAATACACCTATGTGATGATTTGGCAATTCTGTAATCGCAGAATAAGCATAACCATACGAAGGCAAATCAATGTCATAGTGGTATTTCCAATCGATACTATCATCTTCTTTATTGACTAAACCGACAACTAATTGACCTCCCTTACGGCCATTTCTAGAATTTGGTGTACTCAAAATGACTGCTTCTTTTCCATCAACTAATTGAGAGTATCTAATTGCAGATACTTGTGTACCATATGAAGTTTGTTGAATTCCATCGATATACGAAACTTCTGACCATGTTTCTCCAGAATCTCTACTAGTCATATAGGCAATCTTACCTGTAGTAGTTCTAAAGAATGTTCTAATCACACCATCTCTCATTTCAACCATTTGCGCTTCTGCTGTCGCATTCTTAAACGGAATTGAAGCTGAGGATTTCTTCCATGTTTGACCACTATCATCAGAAATGAGATAAGTTAGTTCGCCACTAGTATATGTTGCAAAAATTAATCTATTACTTGATTTTAATGCTAAACCTTGTCCGGGACATAAGTAAGTTCCATTATGTTTTTCTCCTAAGAACGGAGGCAATAACTTAAATTGTTCCCAACTCTCTCCTCTATTCTGACTAATTGTCATTGCTATATAATTAGTAGGAGTCACTTTAAATAACGAATCTTTGTAGAAAACATTCATAGGAACCTGTTTTCCATTATGCCTTTCTCTTAAAGAGCCACTATCAAAATCAACCGAATATTGTTCAACTGTTAAAGACTTTCCTCCCTCTAAAACTTCATACTTATCATTTATAGTATAATTTGTAGGTTTATTAGTTGTTTCATCATAAACGACACCATTTTCTCTGACTGTATAACGGAAATCATTATCTCCATCCTTCTTTAGTTTTAAATAATAATGACCGTTTATTTCTTTAAAACCTGAATCAGCTTTATTTGCATTATTATTTCCGATACCAGCAGGCATAACATCAGCTAATAAGATCGTTTTCCCAGATTTTTTATCTTCAACAATGGATGAATCTATAAATGAAGCACTTCCACTAATTTGACTATTCTTTAATTTATTATCTCGTGGCCAGTAAACTAACTGCTCCTCATAGTCATTAAACTTCATAGCAAAAGTTGGCTCACTCCACGTTTTCCCATTATCATCACTATAAGAAGTCGCGATATTAATCTTACTTTTAGAATCATGAGTCCCACCATAACGTGCATCAATACTTGATAGAACTCTTCCACTACTTAATGTATATAATGTCGGTATTCTAAAATAGTTTGCTTGAGTAGAATCTCCTGATTGGAAAATTAACTGAAATGGATTTGACAAGGGAATAGTTGAAACTTCCTGATCACTAATTGCTTTATTAAATAGACTGATTTCATCAATACTTCCTCTTGCAAGATAATGATCCTTGCCTTCACGATTAACAGCTCCTAGTGTTGCCTTATCTATACCATTTATATTTGAAATCGGCAAAAATGTATCAACTGTTTCAGAGAACACTTCTATACCATTAACATACATTGTGTATGTCTTATCTTTAGAATCAGATACAAATACGAGTGTATTTTCAACTGCCTGTCCTTTATGCTTTCCCCATAATGAAGCTGGTCTAGAAAATAAATAATTTATTCCCTTTTGGGCGTCTCTTATTTCTACACCTATCTCACCAGAATCTCTCATGAAAATTGAAAAGTAATTATTTTTAAAGCCTGCTTTACTATTAGATAGACCAAACAAAGCTTGAAGCGAGTTTGGTTTATCTGCTTTAAATTTCATTACTACTGTCTGACTCTCTCCAGATAATTTATCTAATAACAAAGGGCTGATATCTATACTCTTATTGTTCAGTTGATATGAACCTCCTTGAAAAATAGGAGATATAGACAGTTGACCATAGTTTAATTCATTCGCATGAATCAAAGTGGGTACTCCCATTAAAAGACTAATTCCTACAACAGAAATTCCTAGTTTTGAATAAAGACCTCTCTTATTCATTTTTTCCTTCTTTCGTTTACTTCACAGATCCTTCTGATAATCCACTTGCAATCTTATTTTGGATAATAGAGAAGAAAATAATTGATGGAAGAACCACAATAACAGATGCTGCCATCATATCTCCCCAGTCTAAAATTTCTGAACCGTTAAGAGATCGAAGAGCTACTGCTACTGTCATCTTTCCTGTATTGTTAATCAAAATTAAAGCATACAAGAATTCATTCCAAGCATTGATAAATGTATAAATAGCTGTTGCTACAATACCTGGTGCTACAATCGGTAGCACAACTTTATAAAATGTAACAAATTTATTTGCACCATCAATTCTAGCTGCTTCTTCAATTCCAATTGGAACTGTTTGGAAAAATCCAACTAAGAGCCAAACTGCATATGGAACACTAAAAGATAGATAAACCATCATCAAGCCAAATAAACTATTTGTTAATCCAACTTTAGCAATGGCAATTGAATAGGGAATTGCTAACAAAATTGGTGGAAAAATGTAGGTAATGACAAGTAATCTCGACATGATTGCTCCCAATTTAGGGAAGAATCTAACAATACCATAGGCTGCCATAGCAGAAATAATAATCGCAATAACGGTTGTAGCTAAGGCAATGATTAAACTGTTTCGAATGTTATCAATAAAGTGCAAATCGTTAATAACATGAGTGAAATAATCTAATGTAAATTGTTCAGGCCAAAATCGTGTTGGATACTGAGTTAATTCCCCTTTCCCCTTGACAGAAGATATGATAATCCATACCAATGGGAAAATTGCAACGATGGTCGCACCAATCAAGAGTACATGTGAGAGAATATCTAAATAAATACCGGATTTCTTCTTCATTATTTTCTACCCTCCTTTTCCCACTTACTGATGATAGCAAAGTAGATAAAGCAAATTGCCACCAAGAAGATAAAGAGCAATACTGTAACTGCTGAAGCACGACCCAACAATTTAGTTCCCCAACCTAGGTTGTAGGCAAAAATTGGAAGCGTCGTTGTAGCATTGGCTGGTCCACCACCTGTAATTAGGTAGATAATGTCAAAGTTATTAAAGATCCATACAGTTCTCAAAACGACTAGAAGCCCTACAACCACTTTAATATGTGGAAAGACGATAAACTTGAACACCTGCCAACTTGAAGCACCATCTATCTTAGCAGCCTCAAATTGTTCTTCTGGTACTGTTTGCAAAGCTGAAAGCACATTAACCATAATCATCGGCGCTCCAAACCAAATGTTGATAAACACTAAACATAGGAATGCCCATGTACTATCTGTCAAAAATGCAGGCGTATGTTCCATTAAACCTAATTTTACGATTAGATTAGGTAAGTAGCCATAAACCCCGTTTAGAATCCACTGCCAAGAAAAGGCAATAACGATGGTAGGAAATGCCCAAGGAACAATCAATAAGGTCCTATATAATTTCTTGAAGTGGCGTACTCTGTGAAGAGCCAAAGCCAATACAAACCCTACTAAAACTTGACCAACTAATGAGAAAACGGTCCACTTAATTGAATTAAAGAACGCATTAAAGAAGTTGGGATCTGATAGCACAGCTTTATAGTTAGCTAAACCAACAAATTTATAATTAGGCATAATCAAATGCTTATTGGTAAAGCTATAAAAAATACTCGAGAAAAACGGATAAACAAAGAGTAATCCTACGATAATCATAGCTGGCAAAACAAATATCCAGCGAGTTAAATTACGTTCTTTAACCATTCTCCTTCTCCCTTCTTTTACAAGATTGGGCTAGGGCTTTTCAGCTCACTAGCCCACCTATTTTCTAATCTTTTACATCTACTGAGCAGCCTCAAATAAATCGTTTAATTGTTTTTCTGCTTCTTTTGCTGCTTTCATAGGATCTGTTCCATTTGAAATGATATCTTGGAACATTTGTTCAATAATGTGTTGGTTAGTCAACATACCAGCTTGTACACTTGGTCCATTTTCATAACCAATAGCAGTACCTTTTTTAACAGCTTCAGTAATCACTTCTTCAGCATGTTTAAATTTCTTACGAGTTTCATTTTCTTTATAGGCTGCAGAATCGCTAATCCCCTTAATAGTTGGCAACATACCTACTGGAGTTGAATCAAGGAATTTAACGTAGTCTTCTTCATTATAAAGTGATTCTAAGAATGCTTTAGCAACTTCTGGGTGTTTTGAATTTTTCCAAACAACCATTGGAATGTTTGAGGTTTCAATTCCTTGGTCCTTATCAGATTCTTTGATTTTTGGAATAGGATAAGCATCAATTGAATCAATCAGTTGAGGACTGTTGGCATTAATTCCTCCAATATGGAAGCCAGAGTTAAAGTCAAATGCTGTTTTTCCTTGATAGAACAAGGTAGCTTGTTGAAGGACATTAAAGTTCAAAGAATCTTGAGGTGAAATTTCTTTATACATTTTAACCCAGTATTTAATACCATCTTGAGCAAGTTGACTTGTCAAATCTGCTTTAAGATCTTTTGTTAAGAGACTTCCACCACCACTACGTACGTAGAAGTTCAAGAAACGTGTTGCCATTAAGTCATTTGTTCCAAACGGAACAGACAAGCCATAAACTCCAGCTTCTTTCAATTTTTTAGAAGCTTCATAGAGTTGATCCCAAGTTTTAGGAACCTCAATATTATGTTCTTTTAATAAATCTGTTCTAACCCACATGACTTGTGCATGTGAATAAAGAGGAACAGAGTAGTAATCATCTCCGATTTTTGCTTCATTTAAGGCAGTTTCGTTAAATTTATCCTGTCCAATACGCTTGATAGAATCATTTAGCGGAACCAAAGCATCTGAGTTGACCATTTCCATTACTTGGTTAGGAAGAGCTGTACTGATATCTGGCACATTCCCATTTGCTAAACCTGTAGTCCATTTAGTATAGAAGTCATTCCAAGAGAATGTTTCAATCTTAATTTTCGTTTTCGGATGCTTTTGCATGAAGGCATCTGCTGATTTTTGAATACTTTCTAAACGTGGTCCTTGAGTAAAGGAGTGCCACATTGTAATCTCACCAGATAATTCTGTCGGTGGTTCAGTACTAGTTGTAGCTTCTTTTTTTCCTGAACAAGCTACCAAGGCAACGGCTGCTAGCGCAACTCCAGCTAGACATAAAAACTTTCTCATTTTTTTCATTGTTCTTCCCTTTCTACATTAAGAAATCGCAACTTTAAAGACAACTTTTTTAACAGGTTCATCATTTATACGAACCTTGGGTTGATGTAAATCTTCTGGAAAAGTGATAAGGCATTCGCCAGCTCTCAAATGAACTAACTGTTCCACTTCCCCTGTGTATAATTCAATGTCTTTTTCTTCATCATATTCTTGGGTAACGCTTACATTTTCTGGTGACGTAACAGCCATGGCTTCTTCGTTTTCCAAAACTAAATGAATGTCCAAATATTTTTGGTGAGTTTCAAAGAAGGCTCCTGCTTGACCGTCTGCTAGATACGTAAAGCAATTCCCAAATAATCGATCACCATCGATATCAATCGGACCTTCTGTTAAATTGTCTAGTCCTGTTTTTTCTAGAAAATCTATTAATGTTGCAAAATGTGGATTTACTTTCACATAAGTTCCTAAACGACTGATTTTAGTAATAATCATACTCAATCCCCCTTTCTTTACTTTTTATTTAAGACCAGCAACGAATCGTTCTGTAATCTCTTTTGGTCTAGTAATAGCGCCACCTACAACGATGCCTCGCACTCCATATCCCAGGATTTGTTTGGCTTGTTCTGGTGTATGAATTTTCCCTTCTGCAATGACATCTACACCGGCATCACAGAGTTTTTTAATTAATTCAAAATCGGGACCATCCACTTTTGGACTGTAAGATGTGTATCCTGATAAGGTTGTTCCGACAAAGTCAATTCCCGCTTCAACAGCGGCTAGTCCTTCTTCAAAAGTACTAGTATCAGCCATCAAGAGCTGGTTAGGATATTTCTCTTTAACCTGACGAATGAACTCTTGAATTTCCAAACCATCATAGCGTTCGCGTTTAGTACAGTCTAGAGCAATCACTTCAATATCTAGTTCTGCTAGTTCATCAACTTCTTTCATAGTAGCCGTGATGAAGGGTTCTTGCGGTGGATAATCTCGTTTAATTATCCCAATGATTGGAAGGTTGGTAACCTCCTTGATTTCTTTGATATCGCGAACACTGTTTGCTCGGATACCGACTGCTCCACCTTGCTCAGCCGCTTTGACCAGCAAGGGAATGACTCCTCCCGCTTCTGTATAAAGCGGTTCGTGAGGAAGGGCCTGACAAGAAACGATGATTCCATCTTTGATTTGTGCAATCAAGGCTTCTTTAGTAATCTGTGGCATCCTCTTTCCTCCTTTTCTTTGTTCTTATGAGTTTATTATATATTATCTGTGAAGCGCTTTCAATGCTTTGTAGTAGGATAGATTCCAGTTTCAAAAGTATTTTATAGAACAGCTGTTTCTGAAAGTAGTTTCAGAGAAGTCATCTATCTTATACTCTTAGAAAATCTCTTCAAACCACGTCAACGTTGCCTTGCAGTACTCAAGTACAGCCTGCGGCTAGTTTCCTAGTTTGCTCTTTGATTTTCATTGGGTAACTTCTAAAACTAATTTCCAGTTTTGGGAGAGAGATGGAAGTTACTTTGAAAAGTTACGCTTTTTTCCGAATAAATAGATAGAACCATCGAATCTAACAAAATTAGATTTCAAACTATGGTATAATAGAAGGAGGGAATGGATGATTCTCAGACATCCGGGCATC